>DXBF01000069.1 GCA_019116705.1 Candidatus Gemmiger avistercoris | reverse complement strand
CTCCACCTTGAGGGCCACGTCCTTGAGCAGCTCGCGGAACAGACGGTCGCGGATCTGGCGGGAGGTGACGTACTTGCCCTCCTTGCCCGCAAAGGGGGAGTCATTGACCGAGAAGGTCATCTCCACCGTGGGGTCGTTGATCTTCACAAAGGGCAGCGGCTGGACTTTGCCGGGGTCGCACAGCGTATTGCCGATGGAAATATCCGGCAGGCCCGCAAAGGCCACGATGTCGCCCGCGGACGCCTGCTCGATGGGCTCGCGGCCGTTGGCCTTGAAGTCGAACAGCTTGGTGATGCGCCCGGTCATATGCACGTCGGGGTTGTGCCAGTCGCAGACCTGCACGGCGGAACCCACTTTGATCACGCCGTTCTGCACGCGGCCCACGCCCATGCGGCCCACAAAGTCGTTGTAGTCCACGCTGGACACCAGCATCTGCAGCGGCTGGTCGGGTTCGCCCTCCGGCGGCTGCACGTATTTGAGGATGGTGTCGAACAGGGGCTTGAGGTCGGTGCCCTCCTCGGGGTGGGTCCAGTCGTAGCTGGCGGTGCCGTTGCGGCCGGAGCAGAACACCATGGGGCTGTCCAGCTGCTCGTCGGTGGCGCCCAGGTCCATCAGCAGTTCCAGGATCTCGTCGATGACTTCCTTGATGCGGGCGTCGGGGCGGTCGATCTTGTTCACCGCGATCACCAGCGAAAGGTTCTGCTGCAGGGCTTTCTGCAGCACAAAACGGGTCTGGGGCATGCAGCCTTCGGCAGCGTCCACCAGCAGCAGCACGCCGTTGACCATTTTCAGCACGCGCTCCACCTCGCCGCCGAAGTCGGCGTGGCCCGGGGTGTCCACGATGTTGATCTTGACGCCCTCATACACGCAGGAGCAGTTCTTGGCAAGGATGGTGATGCCGCGCTCACGCTCGATATCGCCGGAGTCCATCACCCGCTCGGCGACCTGCTGGTTGGCGCGGAACGCGCCGGACTGCTTGAGCATCTGGTCCACCAGCGTCGTCTTGCCATGGTCAACGTGGGCAATGATGGCGATGTTGCGTAAATTTTCCTGAATCATATACCGTTCCCTCTCTATTTGAACTCACAAAGCAAAGGGGGAGGCCCCCATACTCACATATTTATTTATTGTACGCTGTTATGCACTTATTGTCAAGAATCGCAAAGGGGCAAAAAGTGTGATATAATAGAAAATGTAGCGGCGGCCCGCGCCGGAGATTTTGGCTATTTTAGCCAAGCGGCAAGAGGGGGCGGCAGCCGCCGCGCCCGGGCGAAAGGCAGGCCCGGGCATTTCGATCAAACATTTCGGAGGACATTCCATGCAGGTAGAGAATACCCGTCACATCAACATCATCGGCCACCAGAACCCGGACACCGATTCCATCTGCTCCGCGCTGGCCTACGCCTGGCTGAAAAACCGCGGCAGCCTGACCGGGCAGTATGAGGCCCGCCGCGCCGGGCATGTCAACCGCGAGACGCGGTTCGTGCTGCAGCATTTCGGCGTGGAACCGCCGCGCCTGTGCACCGACGTCAGCCCCCAGATCAAGGACATCGACATCCGCAAACAGCCGGGCATCGACGCGGAAATGAGCGTGCGCGCCGCCTGGAACCTGATGCGTGACGTGGAGATCGACACCCTCTGCATCGTGGACGGCGGGCAGGAACTGAAAGGGCTCATCACCATCAAGGACATTGCCGACGCCAACATGGACCTGTTCGACACCGGCGTGCTGGCGGCCGCCAACACCAGCTACCGCAACCTGCTGGAAACACTGAAAGCCGAACTGATCGCCGGGGACCCTGACGCCCGCATCACCGAGGGCAGCATCTGCATCGGCACCAGCCCCGAGATCATGGAGGAACTGGTCAAGCCGGGGGACCTGGTGCTGGTCTCCAACCGGTACGAGACCCAGATGTGCGCCATCGACTGCGGCGCGGCGGCCATCATCGTCTGCTGCGGGTCGGCGGTGCCCCGCACCATCCTGGCCCGCGCGCAGGAAAAACACTGCGCCGTGCTCACCACCCCCTACGACACCTACGCCGCCGGGCGGCTCATCACCACCGCCGCGCCGGTGCGCCACTTCATGCGCACCAAGGAACTGCTCAAGTTCAGCGTCAACACCCCCATCGAGGACGCGCGCAAAGTCATGGCCAGCGTGCGGCACCGCTATTTTCCCATCCTGGACGAAAACGGCAAATACTGCGGCGTGGTGTCCCGCCGCAACCTGCTGAACCTGCACCGCAAACAGCTGATCCTCGTCGATCATAACGAGCGCACCCAGGCTGTGGACGGCCTGGAACAGGCCGATATCCTGGAGATCATCGACCACCACCGCATCGGCAGCCTGGAGACCACCGGCCCCGTCTATTTCCGCAACGTGCCGGTGGGCTGCACGGCCACCATCCTCTACCAGATGTTCCAGGAACAGGGCGTGACCCCCTCCCGGCCCATCGCGGGGCTGCTGCTGTCGGCCATTCTGTCCGACACGCTGATGTTCCGCTCGCCCACCTCCACCCCGCTGGATGAGCAGGCCGCCCAGGCCCTGGCCGCCCTGGCGGGGGAGGACATCCCCTCCTACGCCGAGCAGATGTTCGAGGCGGGGGCCGACCTGACCGGCCGGGACGCCGAGGACGTGTTCCGCTCCGACTTCAAGGCGTTCAGCCGCGGCGACGTGAAATTCGGCGTGGGCCAGTCCATCTATATGACCGACAAATCCCGCGCCGCCGCCGAGGCGCTGGTGGGTCCCTTCCTGCCGGAAGCGGCCCGGCGGGAAAGCCTGCCCCTGATCTTCTATATGTTCACCGACATGAAATCCCAGAGCACCGACCTGATGTTCTGCGGCCATAACGCCGGTGAGATCGTCCGCGACGCTTTCGGCGTGGAGCCGCAGGACGGCATGGCCGTGCTGCCGGGGGTGGTCAGCCGCAAAAAGCAGCTGATCCCGCCGCTGCTGGCCGCTTTGCAGGCGCGCCAGGACTGAGGACCGCGCCCCTGCCGGCCCGCCTGTTCATGAAAAGTTCGTTTGACAGGGGCCGGGGCAAAGAATATAATGGGAACTATACACAGTGTATAAAAATTCGGGGAGATACAGCATAAGTAAAACAAACCGTTGAAAATGAGGTCGAAAAGGAGGGCCCGCCATGAGTGATTATGCAGCCATCGAGAAGGAAGCGCGCGTTTTTACCGAGGAATGTGTGACCAACAACCGCGTCGATCCCACACTGTTTGCCCAATACAACATCAAGCGGGGCCTGCGCGACCAGGACGGCAAAGGCGTGCTGGCGGGCATCACCAACATTTCCCGCATCGACGCGTTTGAGGAACGGGACGGCAAAAAGGTCCCCTGCGACGGCAAGCTGTGGTACCGCGGTTACAATGTGTACGACCTGATCCGGGGGCTGCGCGGCAAACGCTATGCCTTTGAGGAAGCGGCCTACCTGCTGCTGCTGGGGGACCTGCCCAATGAGCAGCAGCTGGAAACTTTCAAGCAATGCCTGGTCAAATGCCGGGACCTGCCCACCAACTTTGTGCGGGACGTCATCATGAAAGCGCCCAGCAAGGACCTGATGAACTCGCTGACCCGCAGCGTGCTCACGCTGGCCAGCTATGACGACGACATCGGCAAAACCGACCTGCAGACCCAGCTGGAACAGTGCATCAAGCTCATCAGCGTGTTCCCCATGCTGGCGGTCTACGGCTACCATGCCTACCACTATTATGAGTGCGACGGCAGCATGTACATCCACCGTCCCCGGCCGGAGCTTTCCACCGCCGAAAACCTGCTCCAGATGCTGCGCCCCGACCGGCAGTACACCGACCTGGAAGCCCACGTGCTGGACATCGCGCTGCTGCTGCACATGGAGCACGGCGGCGGCAACAACTCCACCTTCACCACCCGCGTAGTGACCTCCTCCGGGTCGGACACCTACTCGGTGATGGCGGCGGCCCTGTGCAGCCTGAAGGGCCCCAAGCACGGCGGCGCCAACATCAAGGTCATGCAGATGATGGACGATGTGCGGGCGCACGTGGCCGACCCCACCGACGAGGAGGCCATGCGGGACTACCTGGGCAAGATCGTGGACCGGCAGGCCTTCGACCAGAAGGGCCTGATCTACGGCATGGGCCATGCGGTCTACTCCCTCAGCGACCCCCGCGCCGTGGTGTTCAAGAACTTCGTGCACCAGCTGGCCGACGCCAAAGGCCGCCAGCATGACTTTGAGTATTACAACACCATTGAGCGGCTGGCGCCCCGGGTCATTGCCGAGAAACGCCACATCTACAAAGGCGTTTCGGCCAACGTGGACTTCTATTCCGGCTTCGTCTATGACATGCTGGACATCCCGGTGGAACTCTACACGCCGATCTTCGCCGTGGCGCGTATCGTGGGCTGGGCGGCCCACCGCATGGAAGAACTGACCAACATGGACAAGATCATCCGTCCGGCGTACCAGAGCATCATGGTCCCCCGGGACTATGTGCCCCTGCAGGACCGCTGACCTGCTTTCTTGAAAGACCTACTTTCTTGAAAGAAAGTAGGCAAAGAACTTTTCATGGATCGACCCGGGAAGGGGAAGTGAAGGGGACCGGCCCTGGGGCAATCCTGGATAAAGCGCAGCAAAAAGCACACCGCCGCAGCGGTGTGCTTTTTCTTTCAAAGTTCTTTTGCTTCTTTTCTCTCAAGAAAAGAAGTCCAAAACCGCTGTTCTCACTCTCCCATCATGGCGGGGTGGCCGGTGGGGATGTGGTCGGCCTGGTATTGCAGGGCGGCGGTGATGAAGCCCTTGAACAGCGGGTGGGCGCGGTTGGGGCGGCTCTTGAACTCGGGGTGGAACTGCACGCCGATGTGGAAGGGCCGTTCGGTCAGCTCCACGGCTTCCACCAGGCGGCCGTCGGGGCTGGTGCCCGCGATGGTCAGGCCCTTCTCCACAAATTCTGCGCGGTAGTCGTTGTTGAACTCGTAGCGGTGGCGGTGGCGCTCGTCGATCTCCTGCTTGCCGTAGCAGGCGGCCATCCGGGTGCCCGGCGCGATGGCGCAGGGGTACTTGCCCAGGCGCATGGTGCCGCCCTTGGGGATATTGCCCTGCTGGTCGGGCATCAGCGCAATGACGTTGTGGGCGCCGTCGGGCGTGAATTCGCTGGAATTGGCGTCGGCGTAGCCCAGCACATGGCGGGCGTATTCCATGACCATGATCTGCATGCCCAGGCAGATGCCAAAGTAGGGGATGTTCTGTTCCCGCGCGTAGCGGGCGGCCTGGATCATGCCCTCGATGCCCCGGTCGCCGAAACCGCCGGGCAGGATGATGCCGTCCACGTCGGCCAGTTCCTCGGCGCAGCGGTCCTGGTCCAGCAGGGTCTCGCTGTCCACCCACTTGATGTCCACCTTGCTCTCGGTCTCAAAACCGGCGTGGTAGAGGCTCTCCATCACGCTCAGGTAAGCGTCGTGCAGCTTGACGTACTTGCCCACCAGGGCGATGGTGCAGGTGCGGCTGCGGGTGGCGATGCGGCTGATGAGTTCCTTCCACTCGGTCAGGTCGGAGGGCGGCGTCTCCAGATGCAGCTGGCGGGCCACCACGTTGGTCAGTCCGGCGGCTTCCAGCATCAGCGGGCACTCGTACAGGCTGGGCATGGTCAGGTTCTCGATGACGCAGTCGGGCCGCACGTTGCAGAACATGCTGATCTTGCGCTTGATGTCGGCGCCCACGGGGCCGTCGGCCCGCAGCACGATGACATTGGGGCTGATGCCCATGCCCTGCAGTTCCTTGCAGGAGTGCTGGGCGGGCTTGGACTTGTACTCGTTGGAGCCGGAAATATACGGCACCAGCACCACATGGATGTAGCAGCAGTTTTCGGGGCCCTGCTCCAGCCCGACCTGACGGATGGCCTCCAGGAAGGGCTGGCTCTCGATATCGCCGGTGGTGCCGCCGATCTCGGTGATGACCACGTCGGCCTCGGTGCTCTTGGCCAGATTGTAGATGTAGCTCTTGATCTCGTTGGTGATATGGGGGATGATCTGCACGGTCTGCCCCAGGTAGGCGCCCTGGCGCTCCTTGTTCAGCACGTTCCAGTAGACCTTGCCGGTGGTCAGGTTGGAATATTTGTTCAGGTTTTCGTCGATGAACCGTTCATAGTGGCCCAGGTCCAGGTCGGTCTCGGTGCCGTCGTCGGTGACGAACACCTCGCCGTGCTGCAGCGGGCTCATCGTGCCGGGGTCCACGTTGATGTAAGGGTCCAGCTTCTGGCTGGCCACCTTCAGCCCGCGGGTCTTGAGCAGACGGCCCAGGCTGGCCGCCGTGATGCCCTTCCCCAGCCCGGAGACCACGCCCCCGGTCACAAAGATATACTTCGTTGCCATAGAAATCCCTCCCACGTCTATGCACAAAAAAACAAATACATAATACATTTTACACTCCTGCCCGGCAAATTGCAAGGGAGGAAAAAGGCCGGGGAAAAGCGGCGCGGGATATTGACAAAACCGCCGCGCGCGTGTACAATCTTATTATCCTACAAAACTGGTATGGATAGCACGGGCCGCACCGTCACCTCGGCCCAGGCGGGGCGGAACCCGCATTTGAGCGCCGTGCGGGCGGACTTGATGTTCGCCCAGGCACAGCAGTAAAAAGGCACCTTGCCGCGGGCGAAGATCTCCCCGGTCAGGCGGCTGGTAAGGGCGGCGGCCACGCCCTGCCGCCGTGCGCCGGGCAGTACGTCCACGCCGATCTGCCACATGCCGTCGCAGTCTGCCGAGCAGGCGGCCAGCCCCACCAGACGCTCCCCGTCATAAGCGCCCACGCCCAGCACGTCCAGTTCTTTGCGCTTTTCGCACAGGGCGTTGGACCAGGCGGGCAGGTACAGCCCCGCAAAATCCCGCGGGCCCAACAGCCGCAGGGGATAGGGGCAGCCGTACTGCCGCAGCGCCGCCGGGTCCGGCAGGAAATATTCCGCCATATACCACACCCGCATGCCGTGGGGGCGGAACGCATCGTCCAGCACATGCAGGGCGGGCGTTTCAAAACAGTGCTCGGCGGGGAAGCGCTCCAGGTATCCCGCAACCAGTTCCCGGTAGCGGCCGTCTATGGAGGCCACCACGTTGCTGCCGTAGGACACAAGATCGCAGACGAAAGGCAGGTCCAGATATTTTCGGGCGTTGCGGTTGGGGGCGGATTCCACGATCACGGGCCGCTCCTGCAAAAAATCCTCAGGCCGGCAGCCGCAGTCCACGGCCGACTGCCGCAGGGCGGTCTGCCGGATCTCCCGGTACGTCACGGCATATCCCTCACTTTCTGTTGAACCGCGCAGGCAGCGCTTTTCCCTATATTATACACGCAGGGCCGCCCGATGAAAAGCGGCCGGCATCTGCCAAAGGAGGAAACATTCCATGAGCAAGATCTATACATCCGCCGAGCAGCTGATCGGGCATACCCCGCTGCTGGAACTCACCCGCATCGAAGCCGCCGAGGGCCTGCAGGCCCGGGTGCTGGCCAAGCTGGAATCCTTCAACCCCGGCGGTTCGGTCAAGGACCGCGTAGCCAGGGCCATGCTGGACCAGGCCGAAGCCGACGGCCGCCTCAAGCCCGGGTCGGTCATCATCGAACCCACTTCCGGCAACACCGGCATCGGCCTGTGCATGATGGCGGCCATGCGCGGCTACCGGGTCATCATCGTCATGCCCGAGACCATGAGCGTCGAGCGCCGCCAGCTGATGAAGGCCTACGGCGCGGAACTGGTGCTCACCGAGGGCAGCAAGGGTATGGCCGGGGCCATCGCCAAGGCCGAGGAGCTGGCAGCCCGGACCCCCGGCAGCTTCCTTGCCGGGCAGTTCGTGAACCCCGCCAACCCGGCGGCCCACAGGGCGGCCACCGGCCCCGAGATCTGGCAGGATACCGACGGCCGGGTGGATATCTTCGTGGCCGGGGCCGGTACCGGCGGCACCGTCACCGGCGTGGGCGGCTACCTGAAAGAGAAGTCCCCCGCCGTGCAGGTGGTGGCGGTGGAACCCGCCGGCTCCCCGGTGCTGGAAGGCGGCAAGGCAGGGCCCCACGGCCTGCAGGGCATCGGCGCGGGCTTCGTGCCCGAAGTGCTGGATACCTCGGTCTATGACGAGGTCATCCCCGTTACCGAAGCCGACGCCTACGCGGCGGGCCGCCAGCTGGCCCGCCGGGAAGGGGTGCTGGCCGGCATCTCCTCCGGCGCGGCGCTGTGGGCGGCCCTGCAGCTGGCCAAACGGCCGGAAAACAAGGGCAAGACCATCGTGGTGCTGCTGCCCGACACCGGCGACCGCTACCTCTCCACCCCGCTGTTTGCCGGGGAATAAGCGTCTTTTCCCTGCATGCCCGCTGCCCGCAGCGGGCATTTTCTGTTGCAATTCCCCCGGTTTTGGCGTATGCTGGAACCATACTGACCCCAAGGAGGTACGCCGCCCATGGCCCGCATCATCGAGATCACCGACCTGTCCGCCCCCGCGCTGGACGTCTACGCCCGCCTGACCGAAGCCCAGCTGCGCAGCAGGCTGGAGCCCGAGAAGGGCGTTTTTATCGCCGAGAGCGCCAAGGTCATCGGCACGGCGCTGGACGCCGGGTATGCGCCGCTCTCTTTTTTGATGGAGCGCCGCCAGATCGACGGCCCCGCCGCGCCGCTGCTGGCCCGCTGCCCCGATACGCCGGTCTACACGGCGGACCGGGCGGTGCTGGCCGGACTGACCGGTTACGCCCTGACCCGGGGCGTGCTCTGCGCCATGCGCCGCCCCGCGCCCCGCAGCGTGGAGGAAGTCTGCGCCGGGGCAAACCGGGTGGCGGTGCTGGAAAACATCGTGGATTCCACCAACATCGGGGCCATCTTCCGCAGCGCCGCGGCGCTGGGCATGGACGCCGTGCTGCTCTCCCCGGGATGCTGCGACCCGCTGTGCCGCCGTGCCGTGCGGGTCAGCATGGGCACGGTGTTCCAGGTGCCCTGGGCGCGGCTGGGGGACGGCGCCGCCTGGCCCGGACCCGGGCTGGACCGCCTGCATGCGATGGGGTTCGTCACGGCGGCCATGGCGCTGGACCCCCGGGCGCTGCCGGTGGACGCCCCGGCGCTGCGGCAGGCGCCGAAACTGGCCGTCGTGCTGGGGACCGAGGGCGACGGCCTGCAGAAAGAGACCATCGCCCGCTGCCGCGCCGCCGTCATGATCCCCATGCAGCACGGGGTAGACTCCCTCAACGTGGGGGCGGCCGCCGCCGTGGCGTTCTGGGAACTGCGCGCCCGGCAGGGCGAACTTACAGAAACCTGACAGACTTTTTACGGCCTGTTGACCCCAAAACGGCGGGTCCCGGTTGTTTTTCCCCCGGTGGAATGATACAATAAAAATATGTTGTGTCAAAACGGGGAGGAAACGCCTATGGGATTCTTGAAAAAATTCACCAGACAGGAACTGAGCTGGATGATGTATGACTGGGCCAACAGCGCCCACTCGGTCATCGTCGTCACCATCCTGCCGATCTTCTTCGATTCGGTGGCCGAGTGCACGGCGGACAGCGTCTCCAGCATGTCCACCTGGGGCTACGCCACCAGCATCGCCATGGCCATCGTGGCGCTGAGCGCGCCTTTCCTGGGCGTGTTCGGCGACATCCGCGGCATGCGCAAAAAGCTGTTCGCGGCGTTCATGCTGCTGGGCGTGGTGTCGGTGGCAGGACTGGCCCTCACGCCGGGAATGGACTTCACCTCCTCCACCGGCGCGGCAGGCCGGGTGGCCATGATCGTGCTGGTGCTGTACATCCTGAGCACCATCGGCTTCGACGCTTCCTGCATCTACTACGACGCCTTCCTCACCGACGTCACCACCCCCGAACGGATGGACTCGGTCTCTACCATGGGCTACGGCCTGGGTTACATCGGCGGGTCCACCATCCCGCTGGTGATCTTCCTGGTCATGAACGCCGTGGGCGTGCCCATGCTCACCTGTCTGGCCGTGATCTTCGCCATCACCGCCGTGTGGTGGCTGGTGTTCAGCCTGCCGCTGCTGAAAAACTGCCGCCAGACCTCCGGCAAGCCCTATGAAAAAGGCGACGTGGGCCGCAACCTGCGGGGCGTGTTCGCCACCATGCGGGAGATCTGGCACAACAAGCCCATGCTGGTCTACATCGTCGCCTATTTCTTCTACATCGACGGCGTGCATACCATCATCAGCATGGCCACCAGCTACGGCACCAACCTGGGGCTGGACTCCGCCGGTATGCTGCTGGCGCTGCTGCTGGTGCAGGTGCTGGGCCTGCCTTTCTGCCTGCTGTATATGAAGCTGGCCGCCCGCTTCGGCGCCCGGCGCATGGTGGGCGTGGGCATCTGCGTCTATATGTTCATCTGTGTGTTCGGCTTCTTTATGGACAGCCTGTGGCAGTTCTGGACGCTGGCGGTGCTCTGCGCCACCAGCCAGGGCGGCATCCAGGCGCTGTCCCGTTCCATGTTCGGCCGCCTGATCCCCGACCGGGACCGCAGCGGCGAATTCTTCGGCTTCTTTGATATTTTCGGCAAGTTCTCCTCCATCCTCGGCCCCACGCTGGTGGGTGCGGTCAGCGCCATGGCGGCTTCCCGCATGCTGGCGGACCAGGGCCTGACGGCGGCCACTGCCAGCGCCGAACAGATCGACGCCATCAATGCGGCGGCGGGGCCTTACGGCATCCTGTCGGTGATTCTGGTCATCCTGGTGGGGGCGGTGCTCTACTTCTTCGTGCTGCCCCGGACGCTGAAGGGGAAAAACATCGATATTTGACGATCCCTTCTTGTACAGCGGTTTGTATTCGCCATTTTCAAACCCGTCCCCGTCGGCGGACACTGCGCCGACGACGGGGGACACCTCCTCTTTGATCGAATTTGACTTTTCCGCCCCGGCGGGGTACAATACCCCCTGTATAAAAGGAAGTGAGACCCCATGCCGGAAGGCTATACCCATGTGCGGACGGCACGCCGGGCGGCGGCTGCGCTGCACTACAAGATCCAGTGCCCCGAAGCCTTTGCCGCCGGGGCCAACGGGCCGGACAGTTTTTTCTGCTTTGAGGTGTGGAAGCGTCCGGCAAAACGCCGCCGGGATCTGCCGGCCCTCGGCAACCGCATGCATGAGGAAAAGACCGGCGCGTTCCTGTACAGCCTGTGCAGCCACGTCCATACCCGGCCCCAGATCGAGTACGCCCTGGGCTTTTTGAGCCATTATGCCGCCGACACCGTGGTGCATCCTTTCGTCTGCGCCATGTGCGAGCCCGGCATGCCCTACGCGGGCAAGGGCGGGCACGGGTATCTGGAGATCGCGCTGGATTCCACGCTCCACCAGGAGGATACCGGCGACGCCTGCGTGCCCCCGCAGGATACCAGCCCCCTGCCCGCAGGGGAGCAGCTGGCGGACATTACCGCGCTGCTGCACACCTGCCTGCAGGAAGTCTACGGCCTGGACGTCCAGGTGGAGTACCTGGCCGACGCGTTCTACCACACCTGGCGGGTGCGGGGGCTGTTCCCCAGCCGCTACGGCGTGCGCAGGGCGCTGTTCCGTCTGGCGGAGCTGGCCGTGGGGGGCAAGGGGTTCATCACGGGCCATGTCTCGCCGCGCAAGCTGTCGCCCGATCTTCCCGACGCCTGGACCGACCCCTTCAGCGGGAAACAGCACGAGGGCGGCGTGTTCGCCCTGCTGCCCCGCGCCCAGAAACGCAGCGAAAAGTTCATGAGCGCGGCGCTGCTGTTCTGGATGGACAAAATGACAGGCGAAGAATTCTGCCGCACCCTCGGCAGTATGAGTTACACCCAGGGCCGCCCCACGCCGGAAAGCTGCCCGGCGGCCCCTGTGGCGGAGGAAAATGACACAAAAGGAGAATGAACTATGATCCGCATCACCATGCAGAACGGCAAGACCATCGACATTGAACTGGACCACGCCGCGGCGCCCATCACCTGCGAAAACTTTGAAAAGCTGGTGGGCCAGGGCTTCTACAACGGCCTGACCTTCCACCGCGTCATCCCCGGCTTCATGATCCAGGGCGGCTGCCCGCTGGGCACCGGCACCGGCGGCCCGGGCTGGCACATCAAGGGCGAGTTCGCCCGCAACGGCGTGGCCAACCCCATCAAGCACACCCGCGGCGTCATCAGCATGGCCCGCGCCATGGACCCCAACTCCGCCGGCAGCCAGTTCTTCATCATGCACCAGGACGCGCCGCATCTGGACGGGGACTATGCGGCTTTCGGCCATGTGGTCAGCGGCATGGACGTGGTGGACGAGATCGCCGCCGTCGCTACCGACTGGAACGACAAGCCCCGCACCCCCGTGGTCATGGAGAAAGTGGAGATCGTCTGAGTTGTCAAAAGGCGGCGCCCGCAGATGGCGCCCCGCCTATATAAGACCCGTGAGCGGCCGCAGGCAGAACGCCTGCGGCGCTTTTGCTGCCTGGCGGTTGAAATCTCTTGTGAAATCGGTTATACTGTTCTGTAATCAATCTGTCATTCCGGGCGCAGCGCCCGCTTTCTAAAAAAGGAGCATACCATGGCACACACCGTAATGGTCACCGGCGCGGATGGTTTCATCGGCAGCCATCTGACGGAAGAACTGGTCAAGCGCGGCGAGAAGGTCCGCGCCTTCTGCCTGTACAATTCCTTCGGGTCCCTGGGCTGGATCGACACCCTGCCCCCCGAGATCAAAAACGAGATCGACGTCTTTATGGGCGACGTGCGCGACCCCAACGGCGTGCGCACCGCCATGCGCGGGCAGGAACGGGTGTTCCACTTAGCGGCGCTCATCGCCATCCCGTTTTCCTACCACAGCCCAGACAGCTATGTGGATACCAACATCAAGGGCACTTTGAACGTGCTCAACGCCGCCCGCGAACTGGGCACGCAGCGCGTGCTGGTCACCTCCACCAGCGAGGTCTACGGCACCGCGCAGTACGTGCCCATCGACGAAAAGCACCCCTTCCAGGGCCAGAGCCCCTACTCGGCCACCAAGATCGGCGCCGACCGTCTGGCCGAGAGCTTCTACCGCAGCTTCGATCTGCCGGTCACCATCGTGCGGCCCTTCAACACCTACGGCCCGCGCCAGTCGGGCCGGGCCATCATCCCCACCATCATCACCCAGCTGCTGGCGGGCCAGAAAGAGATCAAGCTCGGCAGCCTGACCCCCACCCGGGACTTCAACTACGTCAAGGACACCGCCAACGGCTTCATGACCATCGCCGACTGCGACGCCGCCATCGGCCAGGAACTGAACATCGCCACCGGCGTGGAACATTCCATCGGCGACCTGGCCCATGAACTGATCGCCCAGATCAACCCCGAAGCCCGCATCGTCTGCGAGGCCGAGCGCCTGCGCCCCGAGAAGAGCGAGGTCAACCGCCTGCTGGGCGACGCTTCCAAGCTGCGCAGCCTGACCGGCTGGAAGCCGCAATATACCTTTGCGCAGGGGCTGGCTGAGACCATCGAGTTCCTGCGCGGCAACCTCGACCAGTACAAGGTCGGGCAGTATATCCTGTAATATGGGCGGGCGCAAACAGGCAAACCTGCGCCGCATCTCACCCACCGTCTGGCCCAAAGCCGTGCGGTGGGCTTTCGTGTTGGCGCTGGGCGCGCTGGCGGGCGTGGTGCTCAGCTATTACTGGCGCGTCTTTTACGGCCTGGACGCCCGGGGCGTCCCGCCGCTGTGGCCCACGGCCTTCTGTGCGGTGCTGGGCGCGGGGGCGGCCGGGGCCGCGCTGGCGCTGCGGCAGATCCGGGACTTTGCCCGCCGCGGCGCGGTCTGCATCTTGTTGTGCGGGGCGCTGTTCGTCTTTGCCAACCCGCCGCTGCAGACCCCCGACGAGACCGAACATTACCTGCGCACCTACGCCATCTCCATGGGGCGCTTCGACTTTGACGCCGAGCGCGGCTACCCCGAGGACGTGACCCGGCTGATGCAGGCCTTCCCCGGCGCGTGGGTGAACGCCCATACCTCCGCCGGGGTGGGGGAGGACCCCGACACCGGCGAGGAACAGCCCTACAACACCGCGGGCTACGCCCTCAAACAGTACGGCAAGGACGGCGCGGTGCAGAGCATCGCCGACAGTTTCGCCCGGTATCTCAGCGGGGAGGACAGCGGCGGCGACCCCGTCACCGAACCCATCAGCTTTCTGATCCTGCCCTTCCTGCCGGGGGCGTTGGGCATGGCGCTGGCCCGCCTGCCGGGGCTGGGGGCCTTGGGCTGCCTGTACGCAGGGCGGCTGGGCAACCTGCTGGCCTACACGCTGCTGTGCTGGCTGGGGCTGCGCGCGGCGCAGAAAGCCCGGCCCGCCTTCCTTTGCATCATGCTGCTGCCCATCTCGCTCTATATGGGGGCGTCGCTGAGTTACGACGCCACGCTGCTGGGCTGCTATTACCTGATGCTGGCGCTGCTGACCCGCACCCGCTGGACCACCCGCGAGGCGCTGCTGTATGCGCTGGCCTGCATCTTTGCCAACGGCACCAAACCCTACCTGAACCTGCTGTGGGTGGCGCTGCCGTTGCTGCTGGCGAAGCGGGAATGGACCGCCAAAGGCAGCCGCGGGGCCTGGGTGGCCCTGTGCGCCGCCGGTTCGCTGGCAATGACGCTGTTTGTGGAACAGTACGGCGTGCTGATGCGGCACAACTACGGCACGATCGCCCGCCAGGGCGGCGCGGCGGTCAACGGCGGGGGGCAGCTGGCCTTTATTTTGCAGAACCCGCTGCGTTATATCGCCGTGCTGCTGGGCACACTCTATGAGAACGACGGTTTCCTGGGGCAGACCGGGCTGTTCGGCTGGAAGGATCTGCCCATTGCGTTCCTGAACCTGACCGGGCCGCTGGTGCTGCTGGCCGCTGCGCTGCTGTGTACGCCCCGGGGGCAGTCCCTGGGCCGCCGCCGTCTGGGCGGGCTGGGCGTCTTTGCGGCACTGTACGGCGTCGGCGCCATGACGGCTATGTATATCACCTACACCCCGGTGGGCATGGTGCGCATCGTGGGGCTGCAGACGCGGTATTTCCTGCCGCTGTGGCTGCTGCTGGTCCTGGCCGCGGCGGCGCTGGCCCGGCGAGTGCTGGCGCCCCGGCTGACCTCTGCGCGGGCCCAGGCGCTGGCGCTGCCGCTGTGCGGCGGCTACGCGCTGCTGGGCGCGGTGCTGCTGCTCCAGCACTATTTCGTGGGCCCGGTGTACACGGTCCACTTACTTTCTTGAAAGAAAGTAAGCAAAGAACTTTTAACTTTTCGACCCGTGAATGGGTAGTAAGAATTGGGTTTTTATTTTCTTGTAAAGAAAGCAAGCAAAGAATAAAACGAAAACATTCTTTTCCCCAAAATCGCATGGATATGCGATTTTAGCGGGAGTTTCTTTGGTTCTTTCTTTGCAAAGAAAGAACAGAAAGGAGGCGGTACAGGATGGTAACGTTGCTGGCGGGTCTGGCGCTGCTGGCCCTGCTGGGGGGCGCCTGCGCGGTGCTGGCCTCTGCCTGCCGCCTTTCCGCCGCGCTGTGGCCGCTGCCGCTGCTGGCGGGCGGCGCGGTGCTGCTGTACGGCTTCGGTCTGGCGGGCGCGCTGCCCGTGGGGGCCGCCGTTGTCTGGCTGGCGCTGGCGGCGGTGTGCGCCGCAGGGGTCGTGCGGCTGCGTCCGGCGGGCTTCCTGCGCGCCTGCCGCGCCGCACTCTGCACCCCCGGCCTGGCCCTGTTCCTGGGCGGCTCCGCGTTTTTTTGGCTGCTGTTCTTCGTGCAGCAGCCCATGTTCACCCAGTGGGATGAGTTCACCGCCTGGGGCCTGGCCCCCAAGATGGTGGTGGAACGGGGCGCGTTCTATGTGGCGGACCCCGTCAACCTCAAGGCCAGCTTCACCTACCCGGCCACCAGTCTGGCGGCCTATTTGTTCCTGCCCTTCGGCCGCTGGGCCGAGTGGGCCTGTCTGGCTGCGCTGGACACCCTGGCCCTGGCCTGCGTGGCGGCGGCTTCGGCCCTGCCGCGGCCCCGATGGGCGGCGGCGGTGGCGGTCTTTGCCGGGGGCGTGCTGCTGCCCTATTTCTTCAGCGACCCTGCGCCGGGGGCCTACGCCACCCAGTATGTCAGCGCCATGGCCGAACTGCCCATGGCCCTGCTCTTCGGCGGGACGCTGTGCCTGTACTTCGGCACGGCCCCGCGCAGGGGTCTGGTCTGGCTCACGGCGCTGCCGCTGGCCCTGCTGACCCTGACCAAAGACATCTGCTTTGCTTACGGGCTCATCGCGGTTTTTCTGATCGCGCTGGACCAGCTCGCTGCGGGCCCGCTGCGCAAACGCGCAGTACCGGCGCTCGTCCAGGGGGGCGGGCTGGCGGCCGTGGTGCTGGCGGCTTTCTTGAGCTGGAGCCGCTACACGGCGGCCGTTACCCCCACGGCGGACACTGCCGCCAGCGTGGGCAGCGAGGGCCTCAGCTACGGCGCGGTGCTGCTGGGCGGCGTGCGGCAGCTGCTGGGCATCGGCCGGGAAGCAAAGTTCGCGCAGATTATGGCGGCCATGGGGGATGCTTTCTTCACCCGCCGGGTCTGCCTGCTGGGCAGCGGCGTCCTGGCGGTGGCGGCCATCACGCTGGTGGCGGCCGCGGCCTGGCTGGCCGCCGGAAAAGGCGCGCCCCGCCGCCGCGTCCTGGCGCTGCACCTGGGCTTTGCGCTCTGCTTTGCGGCGCTCTATGCCTTCCACCTGATCCTGTACCATTATAATTTTTCCGACGAGGAGGGCCTGGCCCTCAAGGACTACGCCCGCTACCTGACGCCCTATTATCAGGCGTGGATGCTGGCCATGCTCTGCCTGCTGGGGCGCGGGGCCCGCGCCCGGCTGAGTCAGGCGGCGCTGGGCGGCGCGGCGGCGGTGCTGGCGGCGGTGTTCTGCTGGCGCGGCGTGCCCGCCGCCGGATTCTGGACCAACGCCGACAGCCTGTACACCCTGCGGGCCGACGTGCAGCGGCGGGCCGCGGCCATGAACACGGCGCTGGACTGGGACGACCGGGTGCTGGTGCTCAGCCAGGGGGACGACGCCACCCGCTGGTACTACTACCGCTATGAACTGACGGCCCGGGTGGTCAACGGGTTCGGCGGCTTCTATGGCCGCCTGGGCGAGACCGAGGACCGCTGGGACAGCGATTTCATGAACCTGGTGGAGAGCGAAAACTGGACCCTCTATGACTACAAGGCTGTCTGCGTGCCCGAAACGCTGGTGGCCTATATGGCCGAGAAGGACTGCGACTACCTGCTCATCGACCGGGCCGACGATTACCTGGAGCGGGAATTCAGCCCGCTGTTCGAGGGCGGCCTGACCAACGACATGCCGGCCACCCTCTACCACTTTGAAGGGGCGGACGCCGAGGTGCCGTTTACGGTCGCGGTGGCCACCGAAAGCGAGGTGCGGTGATGGTGCAGCGCAGAGAATGGGGGCGCAAGGCCCTGCGGTTCCGCCCGCAGCAGCTGCTGCTGGTGGCCTACCTGCTGGCGGCGGTGCTGTGGCTGGCCCGCGGCTTTGTGGGCAGCGCCGTCATGCTGAACTACAAGCTGCGGGGCGAAATGCCCCAGCGGACCGTGCAGCCCGCTAAACTGCAGACCGAGAGCTTCGCCCCCTACAGCTCCAACCAGTGGTGGACCCCGCCCGACGACGACCCGGCGTGGTATCTTTCCACCGACAGCGACCCCCATATCTACTGGCAGGGGGAAGGCTACATCGAGACCGTGCGGCTGTACGCCGGGCACCGCCTGCCGCCGGGGGGCGTGGCGCTGTACTACCTGCTGCCCGGCCAGACCGATTACAGCGAAGCCCAGAAAGTCTACGCCCGGGTGACCGGGGAAGGGGAGTACACCTTCGACCTGGGCGGCCGCCGGGTCAGCGGCCTGCGCATCGACCCCGACAGTGTGGGCGGTGTGCCCACCCTGTTCCACGGCATCGAACTGAACCCCGCCACGCCGTGGTATGGGCGTTTTGTGCCCGACGGCGGCCAATGGCTGCTGTTGCTCTTCGGCCCCGCGCTGGCGGCGGCCGCGGCGGGGCTGGTGCAGGCCGTCCTCCGCAGGGAGCAAAGCGGCCCGGAAGTGTAACATCAGGAAGGAGAAACCCATGGAACTGCTCTGCGTACTGGCGGCGGCTGCGGCGCTGTTTCTGCTCTGCGCCGCGCTCACGCTCAAGGCCGGGGTCCCGGCGGGCGTCGCCCCGCTGACGGCGCTCTCGGCCATCGCCGCCGTGTTCACGCTGGCGGGCATGGCCGGGGCGCTCTACCCGGCGGCCTGGGCGGTGTACGCCCTCTGTGCGGCGGGGGGCGTCTGGGCGCTGTGGCCCCGCAAGGGGCAGACCCCCGGCTGGAAGGCCCTGTTCACCCCCGGCAGCGTGGTGTTCTGGGGCATGACGCTGGCCTTCGCGGTCTATTTCTTCCTCCGGCAGCCGCTGGCCACCGGCTTTGACGAACTGAACCTGTGGGCCACCGCCGTCAAGGTCACCAAGGTGGACAACAGCCTCTACTCCACCGCCACCCTGGGCACGCCGTGGGCCGTCACCCAGAACCCCGGCCTGCCGCTCATCAGCTACTTCTTCCAGTTCTTCGGCAGCTATGCGGACTGGAAGATCTATCTTGCCTACGACGCGCTGTATTTCGCCTGCTTTGCGGCCGTGCTCAGCGCCCTGCCCTGGAAAAAATGGCGGGCGGCGGTGCCGCTGGCCGCCGTGCTGTGGTGTACACCCTTCTTCTTCACCATCTACAACCACACCATCTACCTGGCCGATACCTACCTGACCTCCTACGGCGACGTCCCTGCGGGGCTGGTGTTCGGCGGGGCGGTGGCGGCGTGGCTGGCCCTGCGGCAGCTGGACGGCCCCAAATGGGCCGTGCTGCCCATCCTGGCGCTGGCCGCCAACCTCAAGGCCAACGACTTTGTGCTGAGCCTGGCGGCAGCGGGACTCATTGCCGTGGACGTGTGGTTCTTCTGCGCCGGCCCCTTCAAACAGGGGCTTGCGCGCCGCACCGGCTTCGCGGCGGCCTGCTTCGCCGCGCCCATGGCGGTGTACTACCTGTGGAACGTGCGCTATGTGGGCTGGCTGGTGGCCCGCAACAGCAGTTCCGGCGGCGTGGGGGAGACCTCTGCCGCTCTGTCGGACGTGGTCGTCAACGGCGTCAAGATCCTGCTGGGCCTGCCGGTGGAAGGCTTTTTTGCCGAGCGCCAGCCCCAGTTTTTGCAGGCCATGGCCGATATGGGCGCCCAGTTCTGGACCAGTGACGGCAAACTGAGCATGATCGGCCAGGGCCGCAACGTGGTGCTGCTGATCCTGGCGGTGTTCGCGGTGGCTTTTGCGGTGGCCGCGGGCTGGCAGCTGCGGGGGCGCATCGCGGCGCTGGCGGCGCTGTCCACCCTCTGCTTTGCGGGTTACAACCTGATGCTGGCCCTCAGCTACGGGTTCATCTTTACGCCGGACCAGACGGCCATCCTCACCGACTACAACCGTTACATTTACAGCTATTACATCGGCTGGTTCCTCATCACGCTGGCCTGCCTGACGGCGGCGCTGCTGCCGCAGATCGTCGTCCGGCAGCAAACGCACGGCCCCACGGCGGTCCTTGTTTCCACACGCTATGCGCCCCGCTGGGGGCTGGCAGGGCAGGGGGCTGTGCTGGCGCTGGCGGCGGCCATGCTGCTGCGGCAGGGCCAGCTGGTGCTGCCCCAGCTCAGCGTGCTGGGCTTTGCCGAAAGTGAATTTGCCGACCGGCGCGGCATCCGGGCCGAAGCCGAACTGGTGTGCAGCTATCTGACGCAGGAGGACCGGGTGTTCTTCGTCAGCCAGGGGGACAACGGCGAGCGCTGGTTCTCCGCCGTGTTCGATTTCTACCCCATCCTGGTGGATTATTCCGGCATCGTGTCCGAGATGATCGGCGGCGGCGGGGAACTGGGCCTGCCGGAGCTCCGCCCCACCGAGGAAGGCCCCAAGAATTTCTATTACCACGGCTTTACCGCCGAGGAACTGGACGCCGTCGTGCGGGGCAACGGCTGCACGGTGCTCTATCTGCAAACCATCGACGATATTTTCGTGCAGAGCTATCAGGAACTGTTCACCGACGGCCTGGCGGCGGCCCTTGACGGGGACACGCTGCTCTACCGTGTGACGGACACGGGCTTTGCCCCGATGGAGATGGAGGTGGCCGCCCCGTGAAAAACTTTGTGAAAAGCTGGTTCGCCCGCCGGGGGGCGCTGCCCCTGACCTGTTACCTGCTGGCGCTGGTGCTCTGGCTGGCGCAGGGGGCGCTCCACTGGGGCGGCGACGCCCTGGCGCGGCGCGCGGGCGCATTGTATGAGGCCGAGATCCCCCTCTCCGACTGGCAGCTGGCGGGCCTGACCCAGACTGCCGCCACGCCGGAAACGGCGGTGTTGGAGGACTCGGTCACGCTGACCACCACCGACGGCGACCCCCAGATGATCTTGGAGGATGTGTCCGATATGACGGTCCGCACCCTCAGCTACACGGTGCAGTTTGACGGCGACGCGCGGGAGATGTGCCTGTACTACACCACCAAAGTGGGGGAACCGTACAGCCAGGACCGCCGGGTCTTTCCCCAGGCGCTGGGGGGCGGGCGCTATCTCTACACGCTGCCCCGCACGACCATCGTGGCGCTGCGGCTGGACCCCTGCAGCCCCGACGCCAACAAGACCGTGGGGCTGACCTTCCGCCCGGGGGCCATCACCCTCAACGGGGCCGACACGCTGCCCGCCGCGTGGGAGTATTTTGTGCCCAGCTGGTACCAGGCGTTCTGCCTGGTGCTCTACCCGGCGCTGGCCGCCGCGGCCCTCAGCTGGCTGCGCGCGTGTGTAGGCGCCCTGCGCCGCCGCGGGCGGTAAAGGCAAGGGGTTCATGTTTTTCGGCAGGCGCGGCGTTCCCGGTCAGACCTCCCGCTCCCGGTGATTCTGTAGGGCGGGGTCTTGACCCCGCCGCCCCGTAAACAGCAAACCGCCCTGTGGAACGCTCCACAGGGCGGTTTTGGTTCAGCCGACGCTGGACCCGCTGGGCGCGGGGTAACGGCTTGTGCTGGTGGAATAGCCGTTCTGGTACTCCACCGTCATATACAGCGGATGGCCGTCCTCCTCCAACTGCAGGTAGCAGACGCCGTCCTCGTCGAACAGGTCGGTGATGTCGAAGGACTGGTCGCGGTAGTAGACCACCACCGTGCCGTCGTCATTATATTCCACTTCGGGGTGGTCCAACTGCGCCAGAAGTTCCTCCTCGGTCAGCGGCCGCTCGCCGCCAAAAGCGTCGATGGCCACGCCGCCGCCGGCGCGCTGGGAAGTCGTGCCGTCCCCGTTGGGAACGTCCAGCGTGTAGCTGCCGTTCTCCACCTGGAACACGGCGTCGGTCAGTTCGCCGTGGAGCCAGATCTGGATGGTGCGCTGGATGCCCCCCACGTCGGCCGCATAGGCCACGGCGGACAGGGCGAAGAGCGCGACCAGGGCGGCGCATACGGCCACCAGCCGCTTGACGCGCACGGGACGATAGGTGTGGTTGGCTTGCATTCTCTTTACCTCCTCAAGGCTTGCGCGGGAGGCGTGCAGAACGGCAAAGGTCTGTTGGTATCGCGCTTTATTCGTCATCGTTCCATTCCTCCTGCAATGTGGTTTTAAGGAGTGCCCGGCCGCGGTTCAGCTGGCTTTTCACAGTGCCCGCGGGCCGGTGCAGAATGTGGGCGATCTCCGCCACGGCGTAGCCTTCGTAATAGAACAGGTGCAGCACGGCGCGGTATTTGGCGGGCAGGCGCATCACCGCTTCAAACAGGCGGGAATCCTGCGGTTCCTCAAAGGCCAGGTCGTTCATGTACTCCTCCCAGGCGACGGTGTGTTTGCGCCAGAAGGAGGTGGAAACGTCCCGCGCGCGGTTGATGGCGACCCGCAGCAGCCAGGCTTTCAGGTGGTCCTCGCTCTCAAATTCCCGCGGGTGGGTGTAGTAGCGCACCAGGGTGTCCTGCACCACGTCGTCGGCGTCGGCCCGGTTCCGGCAGACGCTGAACGCCGCCGCGAAGATGCGGTCCCCGTAGGCGGCGAACACTTCGTCCACAGTCCGCTGCATTCTGATCACTCCTTTGGCAGCGCCGCACGATTCTTAGGCGGGAATTATGCGGCGTTGCCCTTGCTTTGTTGGAAGGTCCCTTCATCTACCATACGGCCGGGGGCGGCAAAAGGTTGCGTTCTGCAAAAAAATTCCAAAAGGGGCAACAGCCGCGCACGGCTGCGCCTAACGCTCCTGTTTAACGGGTTGCGGTTCCCGCATCGCGCGACGCGCCTTGGAACGGCGCTTGCGCTCTGCGACCGCGGCCCCTGCTCCGCCTTGCTGCATCCGCCGCAGGCGGCGCTCGGCTCCGCAGCCCTTTGGATTCCCCTTCGACAAAATTTTACGGCAAATCGCGCACTTGTCACTTCGTTCCTCGTACACAATTTGCCGCAAAATTTCCCTGTTGGTGTCGCTGTCGTCGGCACATGTCCGCCGACAGCGACGTATTATAAATTTTCAGTAGTCTGTTAGCTGCGGGCGCAGCCGGACGAACCCTGTTTTACTTCCCCCAAAATCGCACGCTGTGCGATTTTCTCTGGAATTTCTTTGGTCCTTTCTTTGCAAAGAAAGGACGGAAAACCGCCCCGCGTCAGGTGATCTTCAGCGCGCGCTGCAGGCGGTAGACGAGGTAGCGGAACAGTCCGGCGATCAGGCTGCCCTCCACCCACAGGTAGTTGGGCAGGTTGCGCCAGTAAAATTTCGGTTTGTCCACCCTGGGCAGCGCGGCTTTCGCCTCGGCGTAGCCCTTGGCGTAGTCGTTGCCGAAGCCCCGGTGCCGGAACATGACCACTTTGAGCAGATAGCCCAGCGCCATGGGGAGGAAATTCACCGCCAGCATCAGGGCGGGCTGGTTTTTGTAGGGCAGCAGGATGCTGTTGCGGCCGCTCTGGATGCTCTTGAACGGGTTGTAGCGCACCGCGCCGGTGGTGGCGCCGCAGATATGGCGGCAGCGGGCCGTGGGGCAGTAGACGTTTTTATACCCGAAATTGTTCGCCCGCCAGGAAAGATCCACGTCCTCATAGTAGGCGAAAAACAGTTCGTCAAAAACGCCGATCTGATCCAGAATGGATCTGCGGTAGAGCGCCGCGCCGCCGCAGGCTGAAAAGACCCGGCAGGGCTTTTGGTAGCGGCTGGCTTTCAGCCCGTCGCCCCGCTTGCAGGCAAACCCCAGGATGGTCATATAATCCCCGGCGTCGTCGGCCAGTTCGGGCTCATAGTAGCGCAGCATCAGGCTGGACACCGCAAAAATTTTCGGGTCGGCCGCGGCGGCTTTCAGCAGTTCGGCCAGCCAGTCCGGCTCGGCGAAGGCGTCGTTGTTGAACAGCGCCACGTATTCGCCGCGGGCGATGGCGATGCCCTGGTTCACTGCGTGGGAAAAGCCGGTGTTGTGGTCGTTCTCGATCAGGGTGTAGCGGTCGCGGCCGCGGTAGCTGCGCGCGATCTCCCGGCTTTCGTCGGTGGAACCGTTGTCAATAACGATCAGTTCAAAGTCCTGCTCGGTCTGGGCCCAGATGGATTCTATGGAATCCCGCAGCCAGCCCGCGCCGTTCAGGTTGGGGATGATGACAGAGGCTTTCATGGCTTCTCCTTCCGGGCGTTCAATAATAGGGGTAGGGGGTCACGGACAGCGTAAGCACCGACGAGACCGCCACCCAGAACAGCAGCAGCGCCGCTACGACAGCCACGAGCAGCGTGCGGATCAGGTACGCCTGGGCCAGACGGCGGCGGGCCGGGTTTTTGGTAAAGCCGAAACTCCACGCCAGCGAGAACAGGAACCCGGCCACCGGCACGGCGAACAGCAGCAGCGCGCCCAGCGTGGCCCAGGAGGAAAGGGCGGGCACCGCGGCGTCGTCCGCCGCCGCATCCCGGCCGTACTGGGGCGCGGCCTGCCGCGGCTGCGCGGGGGCGGCCGGTTCCGGCGGCAGCGCGGCCCCGCACTGGGGGCAGCAGGCGGCGTCAAAAGGGGCCAGCAGGCCGCAGTTTTTACAATATCGCATAGGGCAACTCCCTTCTTATTCCAGCGCCAGGTTCCGGTCCAGCTGGGTGTTGAGAATGATCTGCGTGTTGGTGGAACCCAGCTTCTGCATTTTGGTCAGCAGGTGCTCCAGCGCGTCGATGTCGGTACAGCTGACCTTTACCATAAAATTATAACTGCCCGTCACCCGGAAACATTGCAGCACCTGGGACTCCCGCTCGATCATGGCGAGGAAATCCTCGCGCATGGCGGAATCTACCAGCACCGAGATCAGCGCCTCCACCCGGGCGGGGGCGTCGGGGCGGCGCAGCACCACGGTGTACCCGCCGATGATGCCCTCCTGTTCCAGCCGGTGGATACGGCTGGATACCGCCGGACTCGTCAGATTCACCCGCTGGGCGATGTCTTTGACGGGCATACGTGCATTTTCGGCCAGAAGATGGATGATTTTGCGATCCAGATCGTCCATAAAAGCAAAAACCTCGCTTGATTTGTATAATACGCACAAAAAAATAAAATGAAGAAAAGCGCCGTTGTGCGGTCTGACAAAGTTGGAAAAGTACGATTTTTTGCAGACAAACTAAAAATAATTAAGTGAATCCTCGCATATTATAATATTTTGAAAAAGAAAATACAAGAGCCGCGTTTGACAATTTAAGGAAAATCGCTATAATAATAACTGTTATCAATCACGACATCTTCTGACCTTTATATACTTTCCCACCCCTCTATGCACAAGGACCCGCAGGCAACTGCGGGTCCTTGTGTTTGTGCGCCAAAAGCGGCGGGGAGCCCCTGGCTTTGACAAAAACAGGACGCTTGTGAAAAACTGCATAAGGCCGGGCGTGTTTTTGTAACAATTTCTTGACAATCAGCCAAAATAAAGCTAGAATGAAGTACAGGAACTTAAGGGATACCGCCGCCGTATCGCCGGCAGGGTCCGTTGGGTGTCGCCCGTCGGGGACACCGCTTTTCGCCCATGTGCAACCGCCTGCTTTCAGGCTTTTCTTCGTTTCTTTCGCGCCGCCATGGTACAAGTGCGCCCTTTTGGGCCGTTTTGTGCCGTGCCGCCGCGCATTGTTTGCTATAGAAAACTGCATACAGGAAAAAAGCGTCCCGTCGTGCTGCGCCCTCCTATCTATGGAATAAGGAGTGAAACCGACTATGCCACCTATTGTTGTCGTGGTGCTGGTCCTTGTCGTTGCCGCCATCGTCGGGGCGCTGTGTTTTTACCTTGGCGGGGAAAACCGTAAGCGCACCGCGGAAGCCAAGCTCGGCTCGGCGGAGGAGGAAGCCAAACGCATCGTCAACGATGCCATCAAGGCTGCCGAACAGAAACGCAAGGAAACCATCATCGAAGCCAAGGACGAAGCCTTCAAACTCAAGAGCGACGCCGACAAGGAGATCAAGGACCGCCGCGCCGAGGTCTCCCGCCAGGAGCGCCGCATGGATCAGAAGGAAGAAGCGCTGGATAAGCGCACCGCCGCCCTGGAACGCAAGGAAGAAGAACTCAAGCGCCGCAGCGAAACCGTGGAGGCCCGGCTGGATGAACTGGAACAGCTGAAACTGCGCCAGACCGAAAAGCTGGAGACCATCGCCGCCATGAGCCAGGAGGACGCCCGCGCCGTGCTGCTCAAGCAGGTGGACGACGAACTGACCCACGAGAAGGCCATGCGGATCAGCGCATACCAGGCCAACATGAAGGATGAGTGCGACCAGATCGCCCGCGACATCATCGGCCAGGCCATTGCCCGCTGCGCCGCCGACGCCACCAGCGAAGCCACCGTCAGCGTGGTGCCGCTGCCCAGCGACGAGATGAAGGGCCGCATTATCGGCCGCGAGGGCCGCAACATCCGCGCGCTGGAAACGGCCACCGGCTGCGACCTCATCATCGACGATACGCCGGAAGCCATCACCCTGTCCAGCTTCGACCAGACCCGCCGCGAGGTGGCCCGTATGGCGCTGGAACGCCTGATCGCCGACGGCCGCATCCATCCGGCCCGCATCGAGGAAACGGTGGAAAAATGCCGCCGCGAACTGGAGATCCAGATGAAGCGCGAGGGCGAGAAGGCCGTCATGGAACTGGGCATCCACAGCCTGCACCCCGATCTGGTCAAGCTGATCGGCCGCCTGAAATACCGCACCAGCTTCGGCCAGAACGTGCTCAACCACTCCATCGAGGTTGCCTGGCTGGCCGGGCTCATGGCCGGGGAACTGGGCGTCAACGTCCAGCAGGCCCGCCGCGCCGGCCTGCTGCATGACATCGGCAAGGCGCTGGACCATGAGATCGAGGGCAGCCACGTGCAGATCGGCGTGGACATCTGCAAGAAATACCGCGAGAATCCGCAGATCGTGCATGCGGTGGAGGCCCACCACGGCGACGTGGAGCCCAAGACCACGCTGGCGTTCATCATCATGGCCGCCGACGCGATCTCGGCCGCCCGCCCCGGCGCCCGCCGCGAGAATATGGAGAGCTATATCAAGCGCCTGGAAACGCTGGAAGCCCTCTGCAACGGCTTTGAAGGGGTGGAAAGCTCCTACGCCGTCCAGGCGGGCCGCGAGGTGCGCATCCTCGTCCAGCCGGACAAGGTCAGCGACGACCAGGTGGTCCTGCTGGCGCGCAATGTGGCGAAAAAGATCGAGAGCGAGCTGGATTATCCCGGCCAGATCAAGGTCAGCGTCATCCGCGAGAGCCGCGCCACCGAATACGCCAAATAAGCAACGGGCAGCCCTGCGGGGCTGCCCGTTCTTTATGCGGCGCGGCACTTGCATAATCCCGCGGCGCGGCTTATAATATACAGTATCACACGGCGGACAGGGGGGAGCGCGCATGCCGCAGGAAACGCCGAAAAAACCGGTGCTGGGCATCCTGGGGGGCTTGGGCCCGGCGGCCAGCTGCTACCTGTACCAGATGCTGACCGAGCATACCCCTGCGTCCCGCGACCAGGATCACCTGGACCTGGTCATCTCCTCCCGCGCGTCCACGCCGGACCGCACGGCCTTCATCCTGGGCCAAAGCGACGAGGACCCCTTCGCCGTCATGGAACAGGACGGCCGCAGCCTGGTGGCCTACGGCGCCACGGTGCTGGCCATCCCCTGCAACACGGCCCACTATTTCTACGACCGTCTGGCCCGGGCGCTGCCGGTGCCGGTGCTCAATATGCCCCGGCTGACGGTGGCGGACGCCAAAGCCGCGGGCTGCACCCGGCTGGGCATTCTGGCCACCGACGGCACCCTGGCCGCCCGCACCTACCAGCTGGCCTGTGAGGAAGCGGGCGTGGGCTGGGCGGTCCCCGCGGCGGAACACCAGCGGGGGGTCATGTCGGTGATCTATGACGACATCAAACAGGGCCGCCGCGCGGACATGCAGAAATTCGCCGCCGCCGTGGCGGACCTGAAAGCCCAGGGCTGCGACCGGGCCGTGCTGGGGTGCACCGAACTGAGCCTGGTCAAGCGGGACGAACATCTGGACCGCTTTTTCATCGACAGCACCGAGGTGCTCTGCCGCCATGCCCTGCTGGCCTGCGGCATAACGCCCGTTGGTTTTGACGGCGGGACGGGAGGGCGGCCATGAACACCGGCCCCGGCTGCCGCCGGCCCGGTTTCCGAATGTGCCGGGCAGCCGAAACCGCCAGCCATTAAGAATCTGAAGGAAAGGGATGTCCCTGCAATGGAAAACAAGAAGTTTTACATCACCACCCCCATCTACTATCCCAGCGACAAGCTGCACATCGGCCACAGCTACACCACCGTGGCCTGCGACGCGCTGGCCCGCTACCACCGCGCCAAGGGCGAGGACGTGCTGTTCCTGACCGGCACCGACGAGCACGGCCAGAAGATCCAGGACAAGGCCGCCGCCAAGGGCGTGACCCCGAAACAGTACGTGGATGAGATCGTGGCCACCGTCAAGGACCTGTGGCAGACCATGGACGTCAGCTATGACCGCTTCATCCGCACCACCGACGATTACCATGTGCAGAGCGTGCAGAAGATCTTCACCGCCCTGCACGACAAAGGCGACATCTACAAGAGCACCTACAAGGGCATGTACTGCAAGCCCTGCGAGAGTTTCTGGACCGAGGCCCAGCTCAAGGACGGCTGCTGCCCCGACTGCGGCGGCCCTGTCTACGAGGCCGAGGAGGAAGCCTACTTCTTCAAGACCAGCAAGTACGCCGACCGGCTGCTGCAGTGGTATGAGGACCACCCCGACTTCATCCAGCCCGCCAGCCGCAAGAATGAGATGATCGCCTTCATCAAACAGGGCCTGCAGGATACCTGCGTCTCCCGCACCAGCGTGTCCTGGGGCATCCCGGTGCCCTTCGATCCCAAGCATACGATCTATGTGTGGATCGACGCCCTCTCCAACTATATCACGGCGCTGGGCTACGGCAACGATGCCTACCACGACTACGACAAATACTGGCCCGCCGACGTGCATATGGTGGGCAAGGAGATTTTGCGTTTCCACACCATCATCTGGCCCGCCATGCTCATGGCGCTGGACCTGCCCCTGCCCAAAAAGGTGTTCGGCCACGGCTGGCTGCTGCTGGGCGGCGGCAAGATGAGCAAGAGCAAGGGCAACGTGGTGGACCCGGTGCAGCTGTGCGACCGCTACGGCGTGGACGCCGTGCGCTACTTCCTGCTGCGGGAAGTGCCCTTCGGCAACGACGGTTCGTTCACCAACGAGGCGCTGATCAACCGCATCAACACCGACCTGGCCAACGACCTGGGCAACCTTTTGTCCCGCACGGTGGCCATGTGCGAGAAATACTTCGGCGGCACCGTGGCGAAGGCGCCCATCGACGAGGCGCTGGCCCCCATGATGGACGCCCTGCCCGGCAAGGTGGACGCCGCCATGGAGGCGCTGGATGTGCCCACTGCGCTGATCCACATCTTTGAACTGGTGCAGCGCGCCAACAAGTATATCGACGAGACCGCCCCCTGGGTGCTGGCCAAGAACGAGGCGGACAAGCCCCGCCTGAATGCGGTGCTGTACAACCTGTGCAGCGCGCTGGAACTGATCGCCGCGCTGCTGCAGCCCTACCTGCCCAACACCGCGCCCAAGATGGCCGAACAGCTGGGCGTGGAGGCCGGGGAACTCAGCGCCCTGCTGCGGGCCGATACCCTGGGCCAGCTGCGGGCCGGTTACACCGTCCACAAGGGCGAAGCCCTCTTCCCGCGCATCGACGTGAAGGCCGAGATCGCCTACCTGGAAGCCGAGGACGCCAAGCGCAAAGCGGCGGCGGAAACTGCCGCAGCCCAGGCTGCCCCGGCGGAAAAAGCCGAGGCCCCGGCGGCCGGCGCCGAACTGATCGGCGAACATGAAGCCGAGATCAGCTTCGACGACTTCTGCAAGGTGGAACTGCGGGTGGCCGAGATCCGCGCCTGCGAGCGCATGAAGGAGAGCAAGAAGCTGCTGCACCTGACCGTCTTTGACGGCGAGCGGGAGCGCTGCATCCTCTCCGGCATTGCCAAGTGGTTCGCGCCGGAGGACCTGATCGGCAAGAAGGTGGGCATCGTGGCCAACCTGGCCCCCCGCCCGATGATGAAGGGCAAGTACGTCAGCGAGGGCATGATCGTCGCCGCCGACACCGATACCCAGGGCGGCTGCGCCGTGGCCTTCTACCCGGACAACGTGCCCGCGGGCGCGCGCATCCACTAAGGCGGGAGGAACGGAACACGATGGGTCATACGAGCGATACCCCGGCACAGCAGGCTGCGCCGTCGCGCATCGACGCCTTTTTCGCCGTCCCGGCGGTGGCGGTGGTAATGGCCATTCTCTGCAACGCCATGTGGGGGTCGGCCTTCCCCTTTATCAAGATGGGCTACCGCCTGTTCGCCATCGACGCGGCGGATACGCCCTCGATCCTCTGCTTTGCGGGCGTCCGCTTCATGCTGGGCGCTGTGCTGGTGTGGCTGTTCGGCCTGCTGCTGGAGCGGCGGCCGCTGCCCATGCCCCGCGGCCGCGACCTGGCTGCCTGCTGCGCCCTGGGGCTGTGGCAGACCTCCACCCAGTATTTTTTCTACTACAACGCTGTGGCGCTGCTCACCGGCGCGCTGGGCGGCATCCTCAACAGCACCCAGAGTTTTATGGGCGTCATCCTGGCCCATTTCCTCTACGGCAAGGCTGACCGCATGACGCTGCCCAAAGCCCTGGGCTGCGTGCTGGGGTTTGGCGGCGTGCTGGTGGTCACCCTGGGGGACGGCGCGGGCGGCAGCCCGGCGGGCATCGCCTGCATGCTGCTGGCCTCCGCGGTGTTTGCCAGTTCGGGGCCGTGGAACAAGGCGGTGACGCGCCGCGTCAACAGTTTTTCGGTCACCTGCCTCAACCTGGGGGTGGGCGGCCTGGTGCTCGCGGTGCTGGGCTTCGCCATGGGCGGCAGCCTGCACCCCCAGAGCATGGGCGCGGTGCCGGTGCTGCTGATCCTGGCGCTGATCTCGGCTGTGGGCTATGTGCTGTGGGCGCTGCTGATGAAAAACAACCCGGTCTCACGCATCAGCGTGTTCGGGCTGGTCATCCCGGTGGTCAACGTGCTGCTGTCGGCGGTGCTCAACGGCGAACCGCTGTTCAAGTGGAACTATCTGGCGGCGCTGGCGCTGGTCTGCGCGGGCATCGTGCTGGTAAACCGCGCGCCCAAACGGAGTGAATGATGCAGAATATTTTTGATACCCACGCCCATTACTGTTCCCGACAGTTCGACGCCGACCGCGGCGAACTGATGGCGGCACTGCCCGCCGGCGGGGTGGCCGGCGTGCTGGAATGTGCGACCCATTCGGGGGACGCGCCCCGCGTGCTGGAACTGGCCCGCAGCCAGCCTTTTGTGTATGCGGCGCTGGGCATCCACCCCGAAAGCATCATCGAGGAGGACGCCGCCACGGTGGCCGTCTACCACGGCGACTGGCGCGCCGAACTGGACGCCATGCGCCCGCTGTATGAGGACGGCCGGGTGGTGGCCGTGGGGGAGATCGGGCTGGACCATCACTGGCCGGTGCCCCGGCAGGCACAGCTGGAACTGTTTGAGGCCCAGCTGCAGCTGGCGGCGGAACTGGACTTGCCGGTATCGGTCCACGACCGGGAGGCCCACGCCGAGATGTACGAACTGCTGCGCCGGTACAAGCCCCGGGGCGTGCTGCACTGTTACAGCGGCAGTGCCGAGGATGCGGTCTGGCTCACCGGGCAGGGGATGTACCTGGGCTTCGGTGGGGCCGTGACCTACAGGGGGGCCAAGCGGGCCGCCCGGGTGCTGGCCGCCATCGAACCCCGGTGGGCGGTGCTGGAAACCGACTGCCCCTACATGGCGCCGGAGCCGGTGCGGGGCCGCCGCAACGACAGCCGCAACATCGCCCATGTGGCGGATTACATCGCCGGGATCTGGCAGATGGAACCCCAGGCGGTGCTGGACCTGACCGCCGCCAATGCGCGCGAATGTTTCCAAATTGTATAAAATGTTCTTTCTTTACAAAGAAAGAACCAAAGAAATTCCAAATAAAATCGCACGAATGTGCGATTTTGAATAAACGTTCTTTGCCGGCTTTCTTACAGGAAAGCGGGAAGGACAACAACAACGACCAGGAGTGAAAACCATGAAAGCACGGATCCCCAAACACCGCGAATTTATCATCGACTTCCCCAAGGATATGGACCAGGCCAAGGCGGACGAGGGCTGGAACAAGCTGACCGAGATCGTGGAGGACTACAAGAAGGCTCACAACGGCCAGAGCGTTTACGCCCCCACCTTCATTGAGGATTGCGAGCCCGCGGTGAAAAAGCTGCAGGAAGAATACGGCTTTACCTACACGATCCAGGAGATCAAGTAAAAATTTCGGTCTCACGTACCCGGCAGGGCCAGGCTCCGACGGGTGTTTCAGGCGTGGTTTGCTGAAAAAAACGACGCCGCCACTTGACCAAAAGACAGCGTTGCGGCGTTTTGGGCGCTGCCGTTCCACGGGAACGGCGGGAGCCCGGCCGTGGGCTGTCTTTTTGTGTATCATTGCTGCATTTTTTGCAGAGAGGGGGCTTCTGCCATGCCAAAAACCGTGATCCGGCCCGCCGCAGCGGCCGACCTGCCCGCCATCCTGGGCCTGTACCGGGTCCTGGACGAAGAACTGGTCGACCTGCAGCCGGAGTTTTTCTGTGCCGCCCCGCGGGAGGAGGAACCCGTCCGCCGTTATATCGAAGCCCCGGACGCGGACTTTCTGCTGGCGGAGCAGGAGGGGGCCGTGGTGGGCTTTGCCCTGGTGCTCTATGCCGGGTGGACGCCGGAGTTCAGCTGCGTGCTGCCCCACCGCTACGCCAGCCTGAACGACCTGATCGTCGCGCCGGAAAAGCGCCGGCAGGGCATCGGCAGTTCGCTGCTGGGCGCCGCCAAGCGCTGGGCGCGGGACCGCCGGCTGGAATACCTGGAACTGAACGTCCTGGCGCAGAACAGCAGCGCTATCGCCCTGTATGAATCCCACGACTTCGTGGAGGCAGCCCGCACCATGCGCTGTATGCTGTGACCGCCGCCCCCGGCTTTGCCAGCAAAGCCGGGGGCGGCTTCTTACTATACCGCGGCAAGGCCCGGGGCCTTTTATGGGCAGGCGGCGCAGGGGGGCGGGAAAAGGCGTCTGCCTGCGGCTCCGGGCGTCAAAATCCGCTTGCGTTCAACAATCCCTTGCCGTATAATGATACTATATATACAAATTTGTCGGGGGATTGCGTTCTATGGCAAAAATCGATCCAAACCAGTACATGGAACAGTGCGGGGTGCGCAAAGCGCGATTCGGCGGGTACGAACCCGAGGACGTGCGCGCGGCCCTGCGTGCCCTGTGCGGCGACTATGAACAGAGTCTTGCCAGCGCGGCGGCCGAGACCCGCGCGGCCCGGCAGGAAGGCGAGGCGTTGCGCCGCCGCTGCCAGACGCTGCTGGGGCAGAACCAGAACCTGGCGGCCCAGAACGCAACGCTGGCCGGGCAGACGGACAAGATCGCCCGGCGGCAGGACGATCTGGCGGCGCGTTATGCCAAAGTGCAGGAGCGCAACCACTCCCTGACTGACCAGGTGGCGGTGCTGCGCCTGAAAAACAGCGACCTTACGCGGGAAAAACAGGAACTGAACGAGCGCGCCGAAAACGCCGAGGCCGCGCTGCGCATCAAGGGGCGCGCCCACGACGAAGCGCGGCAGAAACTGGAAAGCGACCGGGACCAGGTGCTGGCGCAGGCAAACGCCGAGGCAGACAAGATCCGCGCCCAGGCCCGGGCGGACGCCGACGCGCTGCTGGCGGAGGCCAACCGCAAGGCGGAGGCCATCGACCAGCTGGCGCGGGACCAGGCCATCAGCCAGGCGCGCAAGATGGTGCAGGCCGCCACCGATGAGACGCAGGAGATCCAGAACGCCCACCGCCTGCGTTTGCAGGACCTGCAGAGCCGCATTACGGCGATGGAGCAGCAGCGGGACAAGCTGCTGGATTTTCTGGCCGAGATGATCGGGGAACTGCAGGAAGCCCAGGACTATGCCCGCCAGAACAGCCCGCTGGCGCCCTACCGGGACGTGGGCCTGCAGGAAGCGCCCGAGCCGGAACTGGACCTTTCGGACCAGACGGTGCGTGCGGCGGCGGCCGCCCTGCCGCAGCCGGAGCAAACGGACGGCAGCCTGCAGGGCCCCGCGCCGGTAAACTGTGTGGTCGCACCTGGCCTGGACGAAGCGGAGCCCGCCCCGGAGCCGGTGGTGCTGCCCGCGCCGGAGGGGGAGACCACCCCCTCGCCGGAGTATTTTGACACCGAACCGAAGGACCAGCCCAGCGACCCGCCGGAGATCGAGGTGCCGGGGGCGATCTTCTCTTACCCCATTCTGCGGCAGGAGGGCGAACCGATCCTGGATGAAGAACCGCCCGCCCGCGGCCCCCACACGCCCCTGATGCCGGACCTGAGCGCCGCGGACGAGGACGACGGGGATGCGGACGGCGGGATCGAGATCCTGCCTGAGCGCACCCCCGCGCAGGATCCCCGCCGCCGGAAGGTGCTGGCGGCCCTGCGCGCGCTGCACAGCAAACTGGACCGCATGCAACCGATACAGTAAAACAGGAGGCTGTGCGTGAAGACCCTACGATACCCGCTGGCTCTGTTCGCGGCGCTGGTGCTCTGCCTGCTGACCGCGCCGGCGCCGCGGGCCGATACCACGACGATGACCGGCGGGGCGGGCGCCTTCCGGCTGGAACAGGCGTATGTCAACGTGCCCGATATGAACGTGTTTTTCTACGCGCAGGACGCCGAGGGCAACGCCTACACCCCCACGATGGTGCAGGCGGCGGGGCTGGAACTGACGCTGGGCGATCACACGCTGGACGCCAGTTCGCTGGGGCAGGCCAGCAGCCCGGTCTGCTACCTGGTCGTGCTGGATAACAGTGCGGAGATCGAACCTGCCGATTTCCGCCAGATGCGCGGGGCGGTCTGGCAGCTGATCCGCCACAAGGAGCCCAACGACCAGATCGCCCTGTATACCCTGGCGGGCGGCGCGGCCTGCGTGCAGCCCGCCACCTCCGACGCGTCCTCTCTGTATACGGCGCTGGCGGGGATCGAACAGGCCGAGGGCGCGCCGGACGCCGCCGGAGCCCCCGCCCTGCTGCTGGGCGACATCCAGCGGGATTATCAGGCCCTGGCGCCGCGCAAGGCGGTGTTCCTCTGCACGGCGGCCGCCAGCCTGTTCCGCCAGCCGGCGCTGCTGGCCGGAGCGTCCGGCGCCGGCACGCTCAACGCCGCGTTCTACACCTTTGTGGGCGGCCCGTCCCCGCAGGCGCTGGAAGTGCTGCGGGCGCTCAGCAACGGGCAGATCATCCCCTGCGCAATGGACGAGATGGGCGACGGGATGCTGGCCCTGCAGCAGCAGATGGCTTCGGCGCTGGAACTGCGCACCGAAGTGCCCGAGAATCTGGCCGGGGAACGGCAGGAGATCGTCACCCTGTCCATCCCCAGCCTGGGCAGCGCGGTGCAAAGCAGCACCACGGTCTATATGGGGTTCCGCATGACCCGGCCCCAGGTGGAAAAGGTCGAGGTCCTTGGCCGCAACACGCTGCGCCTGACGATGAACCAGGCGGTCAACCCCAACGCCACGCGGCCCCAGTTCTACCGGGTCGCCAGCAACGACATCTGGAACTGGCATGTGCCGGTGCGCGAGGTCGAGATCAGCGAGGACGGCCGCATCGTGCTGCTGACCACCGATCCGCTGTACAAGGGCAATTACAATGTGGCGCTGAACAAGGTGTCCAGTCGCCTTTCGCCCGCCAACGTCAGTTCCCTGCGGGACGAGACGGATTTTACGATCGCAGTCTGGCCCCGGGACCGGGCTTTCTATCTGGCGCGGTTCCGCGCCCCGCTGCTGCTGGCGGCTGCCGTGCTGGCGGTGCTGGCCCTGCAGTGGCGGCGGCTGCGGCGGCGGGACCGGGCGGCGGAACAGACCGCCGAGGCGGAACATCTGCTGGCCGGTACCCAGGGGCCTGCCGCCCTGCCGCGCCGCTGGGTGACGCTGTTCTGGGCGCAGAAAGGGTCTATCGCCGAAAGCCGCTGGGCCGGCATGGTGGAGAGCAGCCTGATCCTGGGCAGCGACGCCGCCCAGTGCGACCTCTGCCTGCCGGATGCCCAGGTGCGGGCCCAGCACTGCGTGCTGTGTGTGCGCGGCGAGTCGCTGCTGGTACAGACGCTGGACCCCGGCGCGCCGGTGTTCGTGAACGGCGAACGCATCGAGGGGGAACACCGCCTGCAAAACAATGACGCCCTGCGGCTGGGGCGCACCACGGTGCGGCTGGTACTGTGAGGAAAGAAGCGAGGAACGTGCGATGAAACTGACCAAATGCGAACAGGGGCATTTTTATGACGGCGACAAATACCCTGCCTGCCCCTACTGCAATACCGATTTGCAGAGCGAGAGCGCCATCGTCCACACCAGCGCGGCGGCGGAAGCGGCGGAGGCTGCGCCGCCGGAAGGCCCCGTGACGGGCTGGCTGGTGGTGACCGCGGGCCCGGGGCGCGGGCGGGATCTGCGCCTGGGCGTGGGGCGGACTTTCCTGGGGCTGGACGGGGCCGCTGCGCCCGTCACCCTCAGCCCCGACGCCCCGCTGGGGGTGCGGCAGGCGGCCGTGGCCTACGACGAAAAGACCGGCGCGTTCACCCTGCTGCCGGGTTCTTCCCAGCAGCTGTGTTATCTGGGCGGCCGGGCGGTGCTGGAACCCGGCCCGCTGGCGGCCGGCGCGGAACTGACGCTGGGGGAGTCCACCCTGCGGTTCGTGCCGTTCTGCGGCGGCGGGTTCCAATGGTAAGGGGGTGCAGCCGTGCCGAGTGAGATCGTATTCCTTATCACCGAACAGCGCAACCGCCAGCGCATCACGCTGCCGTCGGGCCGGGGGGCCTACCGCTTCGGGCGCAGTGCCCAGTGCGAGTATGTGCTGCGCCGCAACAGCGTGGGCGACCGCCAGTTTTCCATCGGTTACAGCGAGGGACAGTGGACGGTGGCCGATGAAGCGGGGGACGGCACTACCTGGTACAACAACCGCTATCTGGCGGCGGGGGAGCGCTGCGCCCTGCAGCCCGGCGATGTGATCGGACTCAACACCGACGGCAACGCCGCCACCCAGGAGATCACCTTCCGGGTGGAGGCGATCCGTGAGGCGCAGGACGTTTCCGCCGGACCCCGGCGGGAACAGCCCGACGCCTCCATCCTGCGCGAAGTCGATGTGCGCCGCAAAAAGCGGGTGCTCATCGGCCGCGGGGAGGACTGCGACATCCAACTGGTCAGCGACCGCGTCTCCCGCCACCACTGCGAGGTCTTTTGCCAGGACGGCCAGTTCTTTGTGCGGGATCTGGGTTCCACCAACGGCACCTACGTGGACGGCGTCCGGGTCAGCCGGGCGGCGCTGCGCAACGGTTCCGTCATCAATGTGCCGGCCCAGGTGTTCGCCTTCACCGGCGGCCTGCTGCACTACCACGTGCACAAGAGCGGCATCAGCGTGCAGCTGCTCAACGTCTGCAAGACCGTGCAGGACCGCAACACCCGGCAGCCCCTGAACATCGTGGACGGCACCAGCCTGGAGATCGAACCCAACAGCTTTACGGTGCTGGTGGGCGGGTCGGGCACCGGCAAGTCCAGCCTGCTTACCTGCATCACCGGCACAGCCCCCTGCACGTCGGGCAGCGTCCGCTTTGACGGCGTCGAGACGCGGGGAAACCGCAACGCCTTCGACGCGGTGCTGGGCTATGTGCCCCAAAAGGACATCATGCACGATAATCTGACCGTGGAGCAGAGCCTGACCTTCACCGCCAAGCTGCGCATCGCCCACGACGCCAGCAAAGCCGAGATCGCCGCCGCCGTGGCCCACGCCATCGACGCGGTGGACCTCAACGGCCGGGAAAAAACGCTGATCTCCCAGCTTTCGGGCGGGCAGAAAAAGCGGGTCTCCATCGCCATGGAACTGCTGGCCAGCCCGCGCCTGCTGATTCTGGACGAACCTACCAGCGGCCTTTCGCCAGATCTGGACCGCAGCATGATGGAACTGTGCCGCCGCCTGAGCCACCAGAACTGCACGGTGCTCATGGTCACGCACAACATGTCCAACATCAACCTCTGCGACAGGATCGCGTTCCTGGGGGTGGGCGGCGTGCTGTGCTATTACGGCCCGCCGGAAACCCTCCACGACTATTTTGCGGTGGAACTGACCAGCGATATTTTTGAAAAACTGCGCGACCCCGAACAGGTGGAACTGTACCGCCGCAAGTATTTTACCACGCCGGAGTTCAACCGCCTGGCGGCGGCCTGGCCCGAAGCAGCACAGGAGGCAGACAAACGATGCGCCCCGTCAAAGTAATGAAATCCCTGCGCCAGTTCACCGTACTGGTGCAGCGCAACCTGCGCCTGATCGTCAACGACAAACTGCTGCTGGCCAGCCTGATCCTGCAGGCGCCCTTCATGGTGCTGGTCATCCGCCTGGTGGCGGACCCCTACTGTTTTACCTCCAACCTGGTCAACGTGGGCAGCCGCACGGCGCTGTTCATCCTCAGCGCCATGGCGGCGTTCATGGGCACGCTGAACTCCTACCGGGAGATCTGCAAAGAGCGGGAGATCATCCTGCGGGAAGCCTCGGTGGGGGTCAACCTGCTGGCCGTGGTGCTCAGCAAGGCTTTCGTGCTGCTGCTCATCGAGGTGGCCCAGGCGGCCATCCTGACCGTCGGTTTCGTGAACGTGGTCCATGTGCCCCAGAACCATCTTCTGTTTGAGACCGATGTGGAGATCTTCATCACCGTCCTGCTGATGCTGTTCGCCTCCAGCGCCACCGGCCTGCTGGTGTCTGCGGTGTTCAGAAGCGGCGAGACCGCCATCCTTGTGGTGCTGGTGCTCATGATCGGCCAGGTGGTGTTCAGCGGCATCCTCTTCACGCTGACCGGCGCGGCCAGCGCCATCGCTTCGGTCATCGTCTGCCGCTGGGGCATGGGGGCGCTGGGCGCTTCCACCGACCTCAACAGCCGTCTGGCCTGGCTGAAAGCGGGCTTTGACGGCCCCATGTACGACGCCACCGTGGCCAACCTGCTGGGCTGCTGGCAGATGCTGGCGCTCATCGCGGCGGTCTGCATCGTGGCTGCCTGGCTGGTCTTGCAGATCTCCTTCGACCGCCGCAAAGCATAAAACGGCAGCACAAAACGCCCGTTCATCGCGAACGGGCGTTTTTTCTGTGGATTCAAGAACGGCCGCGCCGTTTGGCGGCGTCGCGGGCGGCCTGCCGGGCCTCCCGGGCGCGGCGGGCCAGGGTCCGCAGGGCTTCGCGGGTGGCGGCCAGCGTCTCGCCGTAGCGCAGGCTCCGCATCCGGGGAAAGGCCCGCAGCAGGCGGCGGGCGCCGAAGCGGTCCAGATCCATCTCCCGCAGCCGTGCGCGCAGGGCCGCTGCGTGGGTGGTCAGTTCTTCACGCAGGGCTTCCGCGTCGTCGCGCCGTTCCATCCGGGCCAGCGCCAGCTGCAGTTTCTGTTCGTCCAGCAGGGTGTCGGCGGTCATGGCGCCGGTGCCCAGCAGTTCGGTCAGGCGGTCGCTGGTACGGCGCAGCCGTGCGCGCAGTTCGTCGATCTCTTTCAGTTTGCGGTCCAGCCCGGCGGCTGCGGCGGCCGAAGCGGCGGTGTCCACCGCAAAGACCAGCAGCAAAATAAGGTCCAGCGGCAGCAGCGCCTGCAGCGGGATGCGGTCCCCCAGGCGGGCCAGCAGCGGGTGCAGGCCCTTGACCATCACCACACTGCCCAGCCCCCACAGCAGCGAGAACTGCGGGCAGATATACCCGCCCAGGTTGAAGGGGATGCCGGTGTAGTCCCACCAGCGGATGCGGAACAGCCGGTACAGCCCCCAGCCCGCCACCAGTTCAAGCAGGGTGGTCAGCACGCCGCCCACCACAAAGACCACCGGCACGGAGAGCGGCAGCCCCGGGGCGCCCAGCGCCCGCGCCGCATACAGCAGCGCCACCATGCCGAAACCGTAGATCGGGCAGATAGGCCCGCACAGGAACCCGCGGTTCACCAGCCGATGCTCCTTGACGGCGGCGAAGATCACCTCGGCGCACCAGCCCAGCAGCCCATATACGAAAAACCAGTAGACGGTGCGGGCCGCCAGTTCAAACGGAGGCATCGGCATCCTCCCGCTGTCTGGCCAGGTCCTTGGGCTCCACCCAGGTCACGGCGCTGTCCGGCCCTTTGCGGGCGATCAGCGCTTTGATGGGGATGCCCTGCTCGCTGAACATGCCTTCGTGCTCGGTGCGCAGGTTCCAGTCCGGCTCGTCGGCGTGCAGGTCGAAGGTCTGCCAGGTGATCCCGAACCCCGCCGCCGGGAAATACTGCAGGCTGTCCCGGAACAGGTCGTCGTCATCGGTTTTGAACCAGATCTCGGCGCCTTCGTCCATCAGGCGGCGGTATTGCAGCAGCTGGCGGGGGTGGGTCAGCCGGTGCTTGTTGCTCCCGGCGTTTTTGCTCCACGGGTTGCAGAAATTGATGTAGATGCGCGCCACCCGGTCCTCGGGGGAGAAGGCGTTGCCCATCCGCTCAATGTCCAGGCTGGCGATCTTCACGTTGTCCGGCGGCAGCCGGCGGGCCGCGTAGGCGGCTTCCACCTTGCGCTTGGCCAGGATCAGCACCTTGTCGGTGATGTCGATGCCCAGGTAATTGACGTCGGGGTGGGCCGGGGCGATCTGTGCCAGGAACCCGCCCTTGCCGCAGCCCAGCTCCAGGTGCCAGGGCTGCCCGGGCCGGGCGTACAGCTCCCGCCAGTGTCCGGCGTGGGTCAACGGCTCATGTACATGGAAGTCGCAGGCCAGCAGTTCCGGCCGCGCGTAGGGTTTGAATCGCATTCGCATGGTTCATAAAACTCCTGATCTTTATAGTAGTTCCGCAAGGAAGGCGAGCACGCGTGCAGGGTCGCTGTCCGCCAGGCTGCCCTGGCAGAACCCCGCTTTGCCGCCGCCCCGGCCGCGGAAGGCCTCGTTCAGCGCCTTGCAGGCGGGGCGCACGTCGCCGTCCGGCGCGGCGGCCAGCGCATAGGCGAGCCCCTGCCCGCCGGGGGCCAGCAGGCAGCAGGGCGCGCCGGTACGGTTCGCCACGGCGGCGGCCATCCGCCGCAGACCGTCGCCGTCGGCGCCCTCCACGCGGGCGGCAAAAGGCTGCCCGGGCACGGCCGCATCGGCCAGCGCGCCGCTCAAAGTGTTCTGCAGGGCCGCCAGCCGCTGTTTGAGCTGGCTTTCTCCGCTGCGGAAACGTCCCACCGCTTCCTCCAGCCGCCCCACCGGCACCGAAAGCAGCCGTCCGGCGGCTTCGGCGTCGGCCCAGCCCGCGGCAATGGCTTCGCAGGCCCGCTGGCCGCAGGCTACGGCCAGCCGCATGCCGCCCTTGTAATGCTGGAAGGAGAGGATCTTGATCAGCCCCACCTCCCCGGTGCGGGCCAGATGGGTGCCGCAGCAGGCGCAGCGGTCGCCGCCCGCCTCCACCAGCCGCACAGGGCCTTCCAGCGCCTTTTTGCTGCGGTATTCGGTGCGGGCCAGTTCCGCGGGGGCGGGCAGGTAGCAGCGCACCGGCGTGTCGGCCCGCACGGCTGCGTTGGCCTCGGCCTCGGCTTCGGCCAGCTGGGCGGCGGTCAGCGGGATGCTGGTGTCCATCCGCACCCAGGGGGAGCCGATGTGGAACCCCACGTTCTCCGCGCCGTACAGGCGGTGCAGCGCGCCGCTCAGGATATGCTCGCCGGTATGCTGCTGCATGGCGTCCAGCCGTGCAGGCCAGTCGATGCTCCCCTCCACCGTGCCGCCCACGGGCAGCGGGGCGTCGGTGGTGTGGAGGACGGTCTCGCCGTCGGTATGCACCGCCCGCACGGCGGCGTCCCCCAGGCGGCCGGTATCGCAGGGCTGGCCGCCGCCTTCGGGGTAGAAAGCGGTGCGGTCCAGCACCACGGCGTAGCCGCCGGGAGCCGGGGTGCAGGCCAGCACGGTGGCGGTAAAGGTTTGCAGGTAAGAGTCGTTTTCGTACAGTTTTTCGGTCACGGCGAAGCGGGACCTCCTCTTTTTTCAGATTTTTCCCATTATACCACAAAACAGGTGTGGAAAAAAACACCGAAATCTTATATAATAAAAGGCAGTACGAATTTACTGCTGAACGTTAAGGAATTTGCCCTATGCAGAAAATGATCCGTTTTGCGGCGCTGGCCCTGCCTGCGCTGCTGCTGGCCGGGTGCGCCGCCCCCTGGGCGGGGCAACCGGCCGGGCCGGCCGCCACGGTGGAAACGGCGGCCGCAGCCGCGCCCCAGGCGCTGCGCGTGTACGCATCCGACGCCCTGCTGCCCGCGCTGGAGGACTATGCCGCCGTCCAAGGGGTGGAGCTGACCGTGCTGGAGGATGCGTCCCAGGCCGATCTGGTGGCGCTGGACCACGCCCCCGGCGGCCTGACGGAAGGGCTGGACATCAACAGCGATTCCCTGCTGGCGGCGGCCGCCGCCCGGGCCGGCGTGACCGAAGGCGCCGCGCTGCCGGTGGGCCGCAGCCTGTACGGCTACTGGGCCAACGGCGCCATGCTGGAAGCCCTGCTGGGCGAAGGCGGCGCCCAGGCCCTGCAGAACGCCTCCTGGGCGGAATGGAGCGATTTTGTGGAAACGCTGCAGGACTGGCTGGCGGAACCCGGCGCGGCCACCGTGACGCTCTCCGGCAGCGACTACGCATTGCCCGAGGCCAAACCCGATACGCTGAACGCCACCGGCGTTTTTGCCGAACCCATGGACCGCACGGCGGGCTACACCCCGGCGCTGCTGGCGGCGGGCGGCGAACGGAGCGAGGAGACCCTGACCGGCCCGCTGAACGGCGTGTATGCCGCCGTGGCACTGGAATGGGATAACATGGCCCAGGGGGATGAGACGGCGCTGTTCCGCCGCGCCACCCTCACCGAACTGCTCTCCGCCTACGGGGCGGAAGCCTGCCAGAGCCTGGTGCTGATCCCCTTCAAATGCAACCTGACGGAAGAGGATCTCTCCACCGAAGAATACAACCTGACCGGCCTGCTCAACTACCCCGTCCTGGCCGACGCCGGGACGCTGACGATCCGCGCCGGGGCCGACGAGGCCGGCCGCAAAGCCGCCGAGAGCGCGGTGCTCTGGCTGTACAGCAGCGGGGACGGGGAACAGGCCCTGACCGAGACGCTGGGCGTCATCACACCGTGGAACACCGCGTCGGACGCTACGGCGCTGGGTGCCATGCAGGTGGAGCAGGCGGGCACCGGCATCCTGCCCGGGGAGAGCATGACCCAGGCCCAGGCCGACGCGCTGGCCGCCAACGAGGAGTCCCTGCGGGACAGCGACGGACGCACTGCGGCGGAACGCCGGGCCTTTACCCGGAGCGCGCTGGAAGCCCTGGGCGTGACCGAAGCGGAAGAATAAACCGCCGCAGGCGGCTGCGGCGTGGCCCCTGCGCCCTGCGGGGCGCTCTGCCAGAAACGGAGGACGATCATGGAACTGAAACGATGCAGTGGAATTTTGATGCCGATCTCCAGCCTGCCCGGCGGGTACGGCATCGGAAGCCTGGGGGCGCCCGCGCGCCGCTTTGTGGATTTTCTGGCCCGGGCGGGGCAGAGCGTCTGGCAGATCCTGCCCGTCGGCCCCACCGGCTACGCGGACAGCCCCTACCAGAGCTGTTCGGTGTTTGCGGGCAACCCCTACTTCATCGACCTGGACCTGCTGGCCCGGGACGGCCTGCTGCGCCGCAAGGATTATGCCTTCCTCCAGTGGGGCGGCGACCCGTCGCGGGTGGACTACGGCACGCTGTATGAGCGCCGGTTCGCGGTGCTGCGCAAGGCGTACGCCAACTTCCTCAAGCGCCGCCCGCTGCCCGGGTACGAGACCCCCTATTCCGACGACTGGTACCGTTTCCAGTTCCTTTCCGCCGACTGGCTGCCCGATTACTGCCTGTACATGGCCATCAAGGAAGATAACGGCATGATCGACTGGCAGCAGTGGCCGCGGGAACTGCGCCGCCGCGACCCCGCGGCCCTGGCCCGGTTCCGTGCCGACCACGCCCGCGAGATCGAGTTCTGGGCCTTCGTCCAGTATGAATTCTACCGCCAGTGGGAGGCTCTGCACAACTACGCGGCGTCCAAGGGCGTCTCCATTATGGGGGATATTCCCATCTATGTGGCGCCGGATTCCGCCGACGCCTGGGCGGGCCCCGAACTGTTCGAGACCGATGAGGACGGCCGCCCCCGCCGCGTGGCGGGCTGCCCGCCGGATTACTTTGCGGTGGACGGCCAGCTCTGGGGCAACCCCATCTATGACTGGGACTACCACAAAAAGACCGGGTATGCCTGGTGGGTGCGCCGCCTGCGCCATGCGCTGTCGGTATACGACATCCTGCGCATCGACCACTTCCGCGGCTTCGATACCTACTGGGCTATCCCGGCGGGGGAGACCACGGCCCGCAACGGCCGCTGGGAACAGGGCCCCGGCATGGACCTGTTCCGCGCGCTGCGCCTGTCGCTGGGGGATATGCCCATCGTGGCCGAGGACCTGGGCGAGATGTTCCCCTCGGTCCGCAGACTGCTGGCCGAGAGCGGTTTCCCCGGCATGAAAGTGCTGCAGTTCGCCTTTAACGGGCAGGACAGCGTGGATCTGCCCCACAACTACCCGCGCAACTGCGTGGCCTACCCCGGCACCCACGACAACAACACGCTGGCGGGCTGGTACTACCATGAACTGGGCGGCGCGGGCCGCAAACAGGCAAAGGAATACTTTGCCCTGACAGAAGAGGAGGGCGTGCTGCGCGGGCTGCTGCGCGGCGTGCTGGCCAGCCCGGCGGCACTGGCGGTCATCCCCATGACAGACTGGTTGGAAGCCCCGGCCGAAGCCCGCATGAATACCCCCGGCAGCCCCCGGGGCAACTGGCAGTGGCGCGCCGACGACAAGGCGCTGACCCCGGCCCTGGCCAAAGAGATCCGCACGATGACCGCGCGTTACTTCCGCACGGAGCCTGCCCTGAAACGGCAGAAAAAGCAGACTTTGTAAACATCGCCCAGTATTCCGCTCTGCGGTCCGGGATTTTTTGTGCAACCGAAATATAGGAAAAAACCGTCGGTTTGTGGTACTATTATTATGCAACAAAGCCGCCCGGTCCCCGGGCGAAAAATCCATGTTTCACAAGTGAGGGTTCGAGATGAAGCTGGAGTATACGAAGGAAGAACTTTCGCTGCAGGCGGCGGTCCTGGAGCAACTGTTCGACGCGGTTCATATCGTTGACCCGTACCGGGGGGTACGGCTGGACCCGGCAACGTTGGAACCGCAGGAGGAAAGCGCCCCTGTCCCGCCCATGGATGAAGCGGGCCGCGGGCTGCAGCTGGTACGCCATGGCGGCCAGGAAACGATGCAGATCAGCCAGGGCATCCGGGTGGACGGCCGCCCCTGCGTGCTGGTGCTCTACCGGGCCATGCCCAAGGACAGCCGCGCGACGGTGGGGGCCAAAAATTCCTACGACCGCGCGCTGGCCCAGTACCGGGAGGATATCCGCCGCGACTATGTGACCGGCGTGTACAACAGCCGTTTTATTCATGAGGAATACCGCAGCTATGCCGAAAAGCAGGCGTCCCGGGGCATCCCGGTGGGGGCGGTGCTGCTGCGCGTCAATGAATACTGGGAACTGCGGAACCGGGAGTCGCGGGAAGCTGCCGAGTGCTGCCTGAACAGCGCGGCCGGCATCCTGCAGCTGGCCGTGGGAACCGACCAGGAACATGCGGTACTGGCCCGGCTGGAGGACGGCCTTTTTGCGGCCGTCACCGTGGGCATGCCCGCCGCCCGTCTGGCGGAGGCCATCAACAAGGCGCTGGAGGGCGCGCGCCGGGTGTTCAGCATCTCGCTGTCGCGCCGCGGGACCTTTACGGTGTCGGTGGCCAGCGCCGAATGGGCCGAGACTTCCTCCTGGGAAATGATGCTCTCCCTGGCGCAGCAGCGGCTGTAAAACGATGCATAAAAGCGGCCCCCTTGTGTACATACTAAGTGCACAAGGGGGTTTTATGATGCAAAGCGATAACGAAAAAATGCTGCAGGAGATCGTGCAGAATACCGAGATGGGCAAAAACACGCTGGACGAGCTCATCGGCCTGACCCATGACCAGCGCCTGAAAGACGAGATGATGCGCCAGAAGCGGGAATACCGCCGCATCAACCAGGCGGCCCACACCGCGCTGGACGCCATCGGCGCCCAGGCCCACGGCCAGAGCGCGGCAGCCCGCATGAGCGTCAGCATGGGCATCCGCACCCGCACCATGCTGGACAAATCCACCCGCAACCTGGCCACCATGCTGGCCGAGGGCAGCGGCCAGGGGGTGCTGGACTGCAAGCGGGCCGAGAAAGACTACCCGGCGGCCAGCCCCGGCGCGCAAAAACTGTGCCGGGAACTGGGGACCATGCAGGCTCAGGCCGAAGCCGCCTGGCGGGAGTTCATCTGAACGGCAGGGCTTGCGCGGCGGGCGGCGGGCTGGTATAATCGGGGCAGGAATCTGTACCGAGAGGAAGCGAACGCCGCATGAACGTGCTGGTCAGCGCCTGCCTGCTGGGCGAAAACTGTAAATATAACGGAAAAAACAACCGCAGCGAAGCGCTGATCCGCCGCCTGCAGGGGCACCATGTGATCCCTGTCTGCCCCGAAGTGCTGGGCGGGCTGGGCGTACGGCGGCCCTGCGTGGAACTGCGGAACGGCAAGGCGGTGGACTGCAACGGCCGGGACGTGGACGCGGCTTTCCGCGCCGGGGTGGAAAAGGCCCTGCGGCAGATCGAAGGGCAGGCCGTCGACCTGGCGGTGCTGCAGTCCCGCAGCCCCACCTGCGGCGTCAAACAGATCTACGACGGCAGCTTTTCCCGCAGGCTGATCGACGGCCAGGGATTGCTGGCCGCCGCCCTGACGGCCCGCGGCGTGCGCGTGGTGGACGTGGAGGATCTGGACAGCGTGCCGGAACTGTGAACCGAAAACAACAGGAAAGCCGGGGGCTTTGAAGGCCCCCGGCTTTTGCCGTTGCTTACAAGGTTTCGATCATGCGGACCACGATCTCGGTGGCGGTGCGGACGTATTCCGCAATGCTGAAATCCTTGACCACCAGCACCTCGTAGCCGCTCTCGTCGGCGTTGTCGCTCATGGCGCGCAGCACCACGCAGGGCACGCCGTTGCGGGCCGCGATCTGGCTGACCGCGGCGCCCTCCATCTCCACGCAGTCGGGGTGGCATTTCTCCGCGATGGCCGCTTTGGTCGCACAATCGCCCACAAAGGTGTCGCCTGTGGCGATGCGCCCCGCAATGGCTTTCACGCCGCAGGCGCTGCAGGCGTGCAGCGCGGCCTGCACCAGCGCCGGGTCGCCGTGGTATTCGGTCAGGAACGGCGCGCTCTGGGCCAGCATGTCCAGCTCCGCGTCATGGTAGAACACCGTTTCGCCCACGCAGACGTCGCCGATACCGATCTTGCCGGTCATGTTCCCGGCCACGCCGCTGAAGATCAGGCGGCCGATGCCGTATTTGGTGCACAGCACCTGCACGGTGCTGGCGGCGTTGGCCTTGCCCATGCCCGCGCAGCAGACGACCACCGGCCGGCCGTGCAGGGTGCCGCGGTGGTAGTCCACCCCGGCGTAGGTCTCGCAGGTCACGTCCTGCAGGCGGGCGCAGAGCTGGTCGACTTCCTCGGGCATGGCGCCCATAATGCCGTAGATCATGGTTGACCTCCTATCAGACGTTGAACAGGAACTCGATCACATCGCCGTCCTGCACGACATATTCCTTGCCCTCGGTACGCTGCAGCCCTTTGGCTTTGACGGCGGCATAGTCGAAGTTGCATTCGGCCAGCGTGTCGTAGGCGATGACCTGGGCCCGGATGAAGCCGCGCTCAAAGTCGCTGTGGATCTTGCCCGCCGCCTGGGGGGCCTTGGTGCCCTTGCGGATGGTCCAGGCGCGGCACTCTTTTTTGCCGTCGGTCAAAAAGCTGATGAGCCCCAGCAGGTCGTAGCTGGCCTGGATCAGCTGGTCCAGGCCGGTGGAGGCGATGCCCATCTCCTGCAGGAAGGCATGCTTTTCCTCCGGCGTGGCGTCGGCAATGTCCTCCTCGGTCTTGGCGCAGATGGGCAGGGCCAGCGCGCCTTCCGCCTCGGCGTGCTCTTTGACCAGCGGGAAGTAGGGGTTGCCCTCCAGCCCGCCGAGCAGGTCGTCCTCGCCCACGTTGCAGGCGTAGATCACCGGCTTGGCCGAGAGCAGGCCCAGTTCCCGGCGGGCGGTTTTCTGGGCGTCGTCCGCTTCGTCAAAAGCAAAGGTACGGGCGGGCTTTTCGGCTTCCAGGTGGGCGGCCAGTTCCGCCAGCCAGGCGGCTTCCGCCGCCGCGTTCTTGTTGCCGGTCTTGGCGGCCTTCTGCTGGCGGCCCAGGCGGTTGTTGACCACTTCCAGGTCGGCCAGGATCAGTTCCAGGTCGATGGCGTCGATGTCCCGCAGGGGGTCCACGCCCTCGGGCTTGTTCACGTCCTCCACCACATGCACGATGTTGTCGTCGTCAAAGCAGCGCACCACATGCACCAGCGCGTCGCATTCCCGGATGTGCCCCAGGAACTTGTTGCCCAGCCCCGCGCCGTGGGACGCGCCCTTGACCAGCCCGGCGATGTCCACAAATTCCACGATGGCGGGGGTCTTTTTGTCGGTCTGCCAGACCTCGGCCAGCTTGTCCAGCCGGGCGTCGGGCACGGCGACGATGCCGGAATTGGGCTCGATGGTGCAGAACGGATAGTTGGCTGCCTGCGCATTGCGGGTGGAGGTGATGGCGTTGAACAAAGTCGATTTGCCCACGTTGGGCAACCCGATGATTCCCAGTTTCATGTATTCCAAAACTCCTTTGTTTTAGTGATTCTTTGTTGTGGGGGCGGCGAGGCCGTCAAAAGGATGGAAGCCAGTTCCGCTGCGATAAAGAGGCCGAGCCTTCTGCGTTGATGCGGGGAGAGGGCGGCTGGTTTTGCCGGCGGCAGGTGCAAAACTTTCTTTTCGTAGAAAGCCGTCAGGGCGCACAGCAGCGCAATATAAACCGCCGTGCTGAGGAGGCTGTATAAATACGAAGACAAGCCCTGCCGCGGCAGGAACGAATAGACCAGCGACCCTGCCATCATGCCCAAAATTTCCGCGGCGTAGAGAAGCAGGATGGGGATCACGAGATCTCTGGCCGCAAGAACAAGTCTTTTGCAGCGGGCCGGATACGAAATTTTACACATCATTCTGTCGTGAGGCTGCGGATGGCTTCCGTATTTTATGGCGGCGCGTTCCCGCGGGATCCGCGCTGCCGGGAAAATGTCATGTAGGGGACCGTGCAGGCACAGGTGATGTGCGGCCGCACAATACCAGAATCTATGATAGCATATGCACCGCCTTTTCTCAAGGTGCGCAGGCAAGTTTTTTCCGCCCGCGGTCAGTTGTGCGGGTAGGAGTCGCGGACCGTGTTCATCACTAGGCGGAAGGTGAGCTGGGCCATGTGCTGGGGGCTTTCCTCGCACCCGCGGGAAAGCCAGTCCTTGATCAGCCCCACGCAGCCCGCCACGCAGTAGGCGTAGCTGTATTTCAGGTTGTCCATCAGATCGGGGTAGGCGTCCTGCAGGGCTTTCAGGCAGTAGCGGGAGAGCATCTCCTCGATGCGGTTCAGGAAGGTGATGTCGCCGTGCGGCCCCAGCAGGGCGGCGCAGATCTCCCGGTTATCGAACAGGATGGCGAAGATATCCTCGATAAAGGGGAAGCTGCGCTCGTTAAAAGGGCTGACCGGGTGGGCGTGGATGGTGTGCAGGATCTCCTCGAACAATTCGTTCTCGATGCTTTCCAGCATATGGTAAATGTCGGTGTAGTGCAGGTAGAAGGTCGAACGGTTGATGTTCACCAGGTCGGTCAGTTCCTTTACCGTCACTTCCTTCACGCTTTTCTGTTCCATCAGCAGGGCAAGGCCGTGCCGCAGCTGGGCCCTGGTGCGCGGGATGCGCCGGTCCGGCTTCTTCTCCATACAGATTGTCCTTTCTTTTGTAAAATATTTGTGACAACTCGACACAGCGCAACAGAGTGTCGACTAATGAACGTCAAGACGCAAAGCTGTCGGTTGAGTTTCGTGTTCCCCCTTAGTATAATGGGAACTGGAGCAAAAAGCAACAAAAAGTTGTATATGCTACACTGTGTTGATATTTCTCTGGGAACAGAGGGAAGGAAGTGACGTTTCGTTCTATGCTGAAGAACGAATGGAAGAAGCTGTTCAAAAACAAGCTGATGCTGTTGGTGGTGGCGGCGGTCATCGTCATCCCCACCATCTACACCACGCTGTTTCTGGGGTCGATGTGGGACCCCTACGGCAATGTGGAACACCTGCCGGTGGCGCTGGTCAACCAGGACCAGCCGGTGGAGTATGAGGGCAAGACCCTGGACGTGGGCGGCCAGCTGGTGGAAAACCTGCTGGAGGACGCCTCGCTGGATTTCCATGTGGCGGACGCGGACGCGGCGGCCCAGGGCCTTGCGGCGGGGGACTATTACATGGTCATCACCATCCCGCAGGACTTTTCGGCCAATGCGGCAACGCTGACCGACCCGCATCCCCGCAAGATGGAACTGAACTATGAGACCAACCCCGGCACCAACTACATCGCCTCCAAATTGAGCGAGAGCGCCATGAAGGAGATCCAGGCCGGGGTGCGCGCCGAGGTGACCAAGACCTACGCCGAAACGATGTTCGACCAGCTGGGCGAAGTGGGCGACGGCATGCAGGAGGCGGCCGACGGCGCCGGGGAACTGAAGGACGGCACCGGCGAACTGGCGGATGGCAACAGCACCATCCGGGAAAACCTGCAGCTTTTGGCGGACAGCACCCTGACCTTCCGCAGCGGCAGCGAAACGCTGACCGAAGGGCTGGCCCAGTACACCCAGGGCGTGCAGCAGCTGGATGACGGCGCGCGGAAACTGGATGACGGCGCGGCTCAGGTGAAGGACGGCGTGGACCAGCTGGGTGCGGCGGCCCCGGCGCTGACGCAGGGCGTCGGCGCGCTGAACGACGGCGCCAAACGGCTGGCCGACGGCGCGGCCCAGGCCAAGGACGGCAGCAGCACGCTGGCCGGCGGCGCGGCCCAGGTGGACGATACCATGAAGACCCTGAACGAAGGGTTGAACGAACTGCAGTCCCAGACCGCCGCCCTGCCGGATGCCGCGGCGGCGCTGGAAGCGGGGGCCAGCCAGACCCTGGCGGGGGCGCAGCAGTTGCAGCATGGCGCGCAGAGCCTGGCCGCGGGCGCGCAGACCGCCCAGCAGGGGGCCGCGGCACTGAACGACGGCCTGCAAGCGCTGAATGGAAATTCCCAAACTTTGAACGACGGCGCCGCAAACTTGAAAAACGGTCTGGACGCCCTGGCTGCCGCGCTCGGCGGCGCTGCCGGGACCGGGGACGGGGCCGCGCTGGAGGCGCTGGCCGTCCAGATGGACCAGGCCGCGCAGACGGTACAGGCCGGGGCAGTGGCCCCGCAGGACCCGTCCGCGCTGGCCCAGACCATTGCGGACAACAGCCAGGCGGCCCGGGACGGGGACCCGGATGCCTTGAACACGCTGATACAGGCGGCGAATGATCTGGCCGCTGCGGCGCAGCAGAACTATCAGGACGCCCAGACCGCCGACGCCGCCCGCCAGCAGGCCGCGGAGGCCCTGGCCGCGGCGGCAGGCACGCTGCGCGGGGCCGAAAGCACGGCAGGCGCCGGGGATCTGGCGGCGTCGCTCGCGGCCCTGCAGCAGGGCGCGGCCGACCTGCAAAACGGCCTTGGCGCTTATACGCAGGGCGTGGCGCAGGCGGCAGCGGGCAGCGCCACCCTGACGGACCAGAGCAACGGCCTGCCCGCCCTGAACACGGGCGCACAGACCGTGTCGGCGGGCATGGACTCGCTGGTCGACGGCCTGACCCAGTTGGAGGGCGGCACCAGCCAGTTGGCCCAGCAGGCCCCGCTGCTCACCGATGGCATCGCCCAGGCGGCCAGCGGCGGCGCGGCGTTGCAGCAGCAGGGCACAGCGGTCCTGCGCCAGGGCGCGGCCCAGTTGGACGGCGGCCTGGGTGAACTGGTCAGCGGCAGCGGCACGCTGCGCAGCGGGATGGACAGCCTGCGCGGCCAGATCCCGGCGCTGACCGACGGCATCAGCCGTCTGCAGCAGGGCACCCGGGACCTCAAGGACGGCACGGCCCAACTGGCGGAGGGCACGGGTGAACTGACCCGGAACAGCCCGGCGCTGAACGCGGGGGCCGCGGCGCTGACTGACGGCGCCGGCCAGATCCAGGACGGCGCCCGCCAGCTGGCGGACGGCAGCGGGGAACTGGCCGACGGCATCCAGCAGTTGCAGGAGGGGGCCGATACCCTGCAAAGCAGCCTGGCGGACGGCGCGCAGCAGATCCGTGATACGAACACCGGCGACGCGGTGACGGATATGTTCGCCGCGCCGGTGGATACCCGGGAGACCCAGCTGACCCAGGTGCCCAACAACGGGCACGGCATGGCGCCCTACATGATGTCGGTGGCTCTGTGGGTGGGCTGCATCGCCTTCAGCCTGATGTACCCGCTGACTGAATATTACGGCAAACTCAAGAGCGGGACCGCTTGGTGGCTGAGCAAAGCCAGCGTGCTGTATGCCATCGCGGTGCTGCAGGCGCTGGTCATGGTGGCGGCGCTGCACGCCTTCAACGGCTTTGACCCGGCCCGCATGGGGCAGACGTTGCTGGTGGCCTGCGTGGCTTCGGTCACGTTTATGTCGGTGATGTATTTCTTCACCAACCTGATGGGCAAGGTGGGCAGCTTCCTGATGCTGGTCTTTATGGTGGTCCAGTTGGCGGGTTCTGTCGGCACCTATCCGTTGGAACTGTCCGGCTCTTTTGTGCCGTATCTGCATGACTGGGTGCCCTTCACCTACAGCGTCACGGCGTTCCGCCGCGCGATCTGCGGCGGGCAGGACATCGGCGGCTGCCTGGCGTACCTGGCGGTGTGGCTGGCGGTGTTCACGCTGCTGACCATTGTGGTGTTCGTGGTGCGTGCCAAGCGCATCCGGGCGCAAAAGCCCACCCTGATGGTCTGGCTGGAACGCCACCGCCTGGCCTGACACGTCCGGAGGGAAAAGCGGGACGAAATTTGGAAAATACGGGCAGGAAGGGAACTTTCTTCGGGAAGCTCCCTTCCTGCTTTTTGCCCGGCAGGAAAAAATGCGGGAAAAACGCCGTCCCGCTCTTTTTTTGTCCACAATTATACAGTATAATAGATTCTACACGGGGCCGGTGTACCGCGCCCCACAGAACGGAGGGAACCTTTGATGGCAAACGAGAAGATCCTCGTCGTGGACGACGACAAAAATATCTGCGAACTGCTTCGGCTCTATCTGGTCAAGGAAGGCTACAACGTCACCCTGGCCAACGACGGCAAGGCCGCCCTGGCGGAATTTGAAAAGCTGCACCCCGACCTGGTCCTGCTGGACGTGATGATGCCGGTGATGGACGGCTGGGAGGTCTGCCGCAAGATCCGTGCCAAGGACAACACCCCCATCATCATGCTCACCGCCAAGGGCGAGACCTACGACAAGGTGCTGGGCCTGGAACTGGGCGCCGACGACTACATCGTCAAGCCGTTCGACGCCAAGGAGGTCACGGCACGCATCAAGGCGGTGCTGCGCCGCTCCGCCAAGGAGGACAACAAGGGCGTCTATGACTTCGACAACCTGCACCTGGATATGAACCGCTACGAACTCAAGGTCAAGGGCAAGGTGGTGGAAGCCCCGCCCAAAGAACTGGAACTGCTGGCCTGCCTGGCGGGCCACCCCAACCGCGTCTATACCCGCGACCAGCTGCTGGACGAGGTGTGGGGGTTTGAGTACTACGGCGATTCCCGCACCATCGACGTGCACGTAAAACGCCTGCGCGAAAAGCTGGAGGGCGCCTCCGACCAGTGGAACCTCAAGACCGTCTGGGGCGTGGGCTATAAGTTCGAGGTCAGGGAATGAACCGCCGCACCATCAGCCGGGAGTTCTTTTCCACCATCGCGGCGGTGCTGGTGCTGGGCCTCAGCGTCATGTGCGCCATCCAGACGGCGCTCTCGGCCGCCTACTTCGTCAATGAGCGCCGCGCGGCGCTCACCGCCATCCTGGACGGCGCCGTCGCCCTCACCGACCGCTTTGCCGAGGCCGGCTACATCGTCACCAGGCCCCTGGGCGACGACCGCGCCCAGAGCGCTCGCAGCGGCTACGAACTGTTCAATACCTCCTCCGGGGCGATGGTGTTCGTCACGGCGGAGGACGGCAGCGTGCTGCTGCACACCGAAGGCGCGGATTTCACCGACCGCCGGGTCCCCCAGAAGATGCTGGACCAGATGGACGCGGGCGACGACCTGTTCGTCACCGGCACGCTGGACGGCGTCTATACGGATAAATACTACACCGCCGGGCGGCGCATCGATATCAACGGCACGGTGGGCTACCTCTTTGCGGCCAGCCCCATGACCGCCCTGGGGTCCTACATCATGGATATGCTGGTGATGTTCGGCATCTCGGCGGCGGCCATCCTGCTGCTGTGCAGCCTGCTGTGCTGGGTGCTGGCCCGGCGGATCACCGGCCCCATCGAGGCCATCAGCGACGCCGCCCGCAAGCTGGGCAGCGGGGACTTTACGGCCCGCGCCCCGGTGGACGGCTGCGTGGAACTGGCGGATTTTGCCACCACCTTCAACAACATGGCCCAGCGGTTGCAGACCATCGACAATTCCCGCGGGCAGTTCATGGGCAACATCGCTCACGAACTGCGCACGCCGATGACCACCATCAAGGGCTTCATCGACGGCATGCTGGACGGTACGATCCCCCAGGAGGAAAACCAGCACTACCTGACCATCGTCTCCCAGGAGACCGGCCGCCTGGCCCGGCTGGTGCAGAATATGCTGGACATCACCAAGCTGGAAGCCGGGGAGGTGCCGGTGCATGCCCGCAATTACGATCTGTGGAAGACCGTCACCGACGTGGTGCTCAGCGACGAGCAGCGCATCGAGGATGGCCGCATCGACATCCGGGGCCTGGGTGGGCCGCCCATGATGATCTTCGCCGACCCGGACTTTGTGCACCAGGTGGTCTACAACATCGTGGACAACGCCATCAAGTTCACGCCGGAGGGCGGGGCCATCTCCTTCTCCGCCCAGAAAAAGGGCGGCATGGTGGAGGTCCGCATCGAGAACACCGGCTCCGGCATCGCGCCGGAGGCGCTGCCCTTCGTCTTTGAGCGCTTCTACAAGGAGGACCGCTCCCGCGGCATGAACACCCGGGGCAGCGGCCTGGGGCTGCACATCTGCAAGATCCTCGTCAACCTTTCGGGCGGGCAGATCCACGCCGAAAGCGAGGAGGGCCAGTGGTGCCGCTTCGTCTTTACCCTGCCGGCCGCCAACTAAAACCGTCATACAACGCAGACGACCCGCGTTCCCTTGCCGCAGACGGCGGCCGGAACGCGGGTCTTTGTGGTGAAGATCAGGAAAAGCCCGTCAGAAATACGCCTTGATCTGGAAGCGGTCCTGGGGTTTGGCCTCCTCCACGACGAGCTTTTCATGGTTGAAATCGAACTTGACGGCCTTGCAGTCGTCCAGGTTGCGGGTCAGCCGCAGCAGCTGGTCCACCCGCTTCTGTTCTTCTTTGGTGTAGAACAGGTAGCTGGCGCCCTCCTTGCGGGCGCGGCCGGTGCGGCCGATGCGGTGGGTGTAGTGCTCGTTTTCCTCCGGCACGTCATAGTTGATGACGGCGTCCACGTCGGATACGTCGATGCCGCGGGCCGCCACGTCGGTGGCCACCAGCACCGCGATCTCCCCGGCCTTGAAGCGGGTCATGATGCGGTTGCGCTCCGCCTGGGAGAGGTCCCCGTGCAGACAGTCCACGTTGAAGTTCAGCCGGGCCAGCTGGTTGGCCAGCATGCCGGTGTTGTACTTGGTGTTGCAGAAGATCATCACCCGCTTGTACCCTTCCGAGATGATGAGCTGGGCGGCGTCGGCCAGCTTGTCCCGGCCGGTGGTCAGCAGCTTGTACTGGGCGATCTTGGGGCTGGAATCCTCCACCGGCTGCACGCTGACCTCGGCGGCGTTGTGCTGGTACAGCCAGCCGATGTCCAGCACTTCCCGGCTGATGGTGGCGGAGAACATCGAAAGGCTCTTGCGGTGCTTCATCAGGTCGATGATGTGCCGTACATCCTTGTAAAAGCCCATGTTCAGCATCTCGTCGGCTTCGTCCAGCACCACGGTCTCCACCTCGGACACGTCGATGGCCCGGTGGCGGTAGTGGTCCATCAGGCGGCCCGGCGTGGCCACCACGATCTGGCACCCGGCTTTCAGCTGGCGCTGCTGCTTGTCCATCCCGGCGCCGCCATAGACGCAGACGATCTTGATCTCGGGCAGGAACTGGGCCAGGTTGCGCAGGTCCTGCGCGATCTGCTGGGCCAGTTCCCGCGTGGGGCTGAGCACCACGGCCTGGGGTTTGAGGCGTTTCGGGTCCACTTTGCTCAGCAGCGGGATGCCGAAGGCCACCGTCTTGCCGGTGCCGGTGGGGGCCTTGGCGATCATATCATGCCCCGCCAGCATCAGGGGGATGGCCTTTTCCTGGATCTCGGTCATATCGGTAAAGCCCATGGCCTGCGTGGCGCGCAGGATCTCGGGCGCTACATTGGTAAGTTCGGTAAACTGCATAGCCTTTGTACTGCCTTCCCTTCATTTCACTGTTCTTTCCATTATAACAGGCTTTCCCCGGCCCCGCAAGCGCAAAAGAGCGGCGGGCCGCCCCGGATGCCATGATCCGGCGCACAGCCCGCCGCCCGGCAGCGGAATTATTTGTTCTTGCTGGCCCGGCGGGCGGATTTGCCGCTGGCCTTTTTGCCCGTCTGGGTGCGGGTGGTTTTGGCGGTGCGCTTCGCCTTGGAAGGCGCCGGCGCGGGTGGGGCCTCCAGGGGCTTTTCCAGCAGGCGGTCGGGGACCGGCTCCAGCCGCCAGAGCTGGTTCTCGCCCGAAACATCCTGCCAGATCTGGGCCTGGGCGCCGTTTTCCACCCGCATGCCCACCAGATCCAGCACTTTGTCGGCCAGTACGTTGCGCAGCTTGACCTTGCCGTGGCCGGCTTCCACGATCTGCCAGCGCTGGGCGGCGCCGGAGGTGCGGCTCCACTGGTGGACCCAGGTGCCGTTGGCTACGCCGGACATGGCCAGGTCCATCACCTTGCCGGTAAAGCGGTTTTTGATGCGGTATTCGCCTTCGCCCGATTCCTCGAACTGCCATTGCTGCCAGGGCTGGCCTTCGTAACTCCACAAACGGATCGAAGCGCCGTTTTCGGTGTTGAAATCAGCCACTTCCAGCACACGGCCATTGGCAGCGGCAATGGTATAGCATGCGTCGGGACGAATGATCGTCTGGGCAGATCTCTTCATAACAGGAGCCTCCTTTTCGCAGGGCGCCCGGTTGCGCCCCGGTGATTTTCTTTATTATAGCATGGAGGCTGCGCGCGGTTTTGCCAAAGTTTGCGGAAGCCTTTTGGTAAAAACGACAAGAAAAAAGAGGGGAGAACAGCCTCTTTTGGCGTGTTTTCCGGGCAGGGCCTTGCATTTTATGCCAAAGTAGCTTATCATATAAAGGATAGTTTTGCGCAGCTCCGAACAGGGAGCTTCATAGAGGGGAGAAACCGTAATGAGGATCGCTTTGATCGCCCATGATTCCCGCAAGGAACTGATGGCGCAGTTTTGCACAGCCTATGTGCGGATCCTGTCGGAAAATGAACTGGTCGCCACCAGTGTGACCGGCAAGGTCGTACGTGACGCTACCGGCCTGCCGGTGCGCTGCCTGTACCCGGGCGGGCGCGGCGGCGCCGAGCAGATCGCCGCCATGATCGCCTGCGGCGAGGTGGATATGCTGCTGTTCTTCCGCGACCCGGTGGGAGCCAAGCCCGGCGAACCCAACGACGTGACGCTGCTGCGGTTGTGCGATATGCACACCATTCCGATGGCGACCAACATTGCCACTGCCGAAGTCCTGATCCATGGGCTGGAGCGCGGCGATCTGGCCTGGCTGGAATTGCAGCACGACCGCAAATAAGCCGCAGAATGCGCAAAAAACCTGCCCGGCGTGCTGCCGGGCAGGTTTTTTGTGCGGCTTACTGGTAGACGATGGCCTTGCGCACACGGTCGGACGTCTCGCCGCCGGCCAGGATGCGGGCCAGCGCCAGCGCAAAGGGGATGGCGGCCCCCAGCGCTTCGCCGGTGACGATGTTGCCGTCGATGGTCAGCGGCAGCCCGGTGTAGGTGCAGCCGCCCTCGGTGAGCGCGGCGTCCATGCCGGGGTATACGGTGGCCTTTTTGCCGTTCAGCACGCCGAAAGCCGCCAGCGCGGTGGGGGCGGCGCAGATGGCCGCTACGATCTTGCCCTGTGCGGCGAACTCGCAGCAGACCCGGCGCACGGTGGCGTCGGCTTTCAGGTTGTCCACGCCCGGCAGGCCGCCCGGCAGGATGCAGGCGTCAAAGGCGGCGTAGTCCAGTTCTTCCGCCAGGGCGTCGGACTCGATGCGGACCTTGTGGGAACTGACGATGGCCCGCTGCCCGCCTACGGCGGCGACAGTCACCTCCACACCGGCCCGGCGCAGCAGGTCTACACACAGCAGGCCCTCGCACTCTTCCAGGCCCTGGGCAAAAAAGATAACAGCTTTCGACATGGGAAAAACCTCCTTGTATACGGATCTGCGGCCTTTCCGGCCGGAAAGGCCCTGCAAAGGCAGCGCCCGGCAGCGTGCCGGCCCCTTGCAGGGCTGGCCGTTGGTTCTATTGTAGCGCATCCGGGGTGGTTTTGCAATCCGCCGCCGCGGGGCAAAAAAAATAAAACGGGGCGGCCACTGCCCCGCCCCGTTTCAAAAAAGAAGGAGAAAAACAGAACGTCTTGCCGTTCCTCCCTGTGAATGAAAACCCACCCCTCTACAAGTGGATGCCCCTTCGCCAGTGCGGCGGCAGGGCGCTCTGGTATTCTTCCTCTTTGGCAGAAAGCGGTATCAAAAAACGCTTTGGCACGGAGTCTGACCGTTCCAAAGCGCCATCGCTTTCTGTACCTTTATGTTACATCATTCGAGCGCGATTTACAAGAGGCGGGCGTGTACAACATGCAATAAAAACCGCCCGGATTTTTATGCATCATGCATAAAAATCCGGGCGGGAAGGTTCCAGAATGGTTTACTGCGGGTCAACCGGGACGATCCAGCCCTTGGTATCGGGCAGCTTGCCCCACTGGATGCCGGTCAGTGTGTCGTAGAGTTTCTGGGTCAGGGGGCCGATCTTGCCGCCGCCAATGTAGGCGACCTTGCCCTCCCAGTCCAGTTCCTTGACGGGGGAAACCACGGCGGCCGTGCCGGTGCCGAAAACTTCTTCCAGTTTGCCTTCGTCGGCGGCCTTCATCACGTCGGCAATGGCCAGCTTGCCCTCGACGACCTCATACCCCCAGTCCCGCAGCAGTTCAATGATGGAACGGCGGGTCACGCCGGGCAGCACGGTGCCGGTGCAGGGGGCGGTGTAGATCTTGCCGTCGATCTTGAACATGATGTTCATGGAGCCCACTTCCTCCACGTACTTCTTCTCCACGCCGTCCAGCCACAGCACCTGGCTGAAGCCGCGTTCCTCGGCCAGTTCCCCGGCCTTGATGGAGGCGGCGTAGTTGCCGCCGCACTTGGTGAAGCCGGTCAGGCCCGGCGCGGCGCGGATGTATTCATCTTCCACGTAGATGCGCACGGGGTCCAGGCCCTCGGCATAGTAAGCGCCGGAGGGGGAGCAGATGATGGCGAAGCGGTAGTGCTTGGAAGCGTGCACGCCCAGGCCGATGTCGGTGGCGATGGCGAAGGGGCGGATATACAGCGAAGCGCCGTCGGAGTGGGGGACCCAGTCGCGGTCCACGTCCACCAGCGCCTTGACGGCCTGGACGAAGTCCTCCGGCGGGATGGCGGGCATGCCCAGGCGGTCCGCCGAATCGTTGAAGCGGTTGGCGTTGCAGTCGGGGCGGAACAGCTGGATCTTACCCTCCGCCGTGCGGTAGGCTTTCATGCCCTCGAAGATCTCCTGGGCGTAGTGGAACACCGTGGTGGCGGGGTCCATCTGCCAGGGGCCGTAGGGGACGATCCGCGGGTCGTGCCAGCCTTCCCCGGCGGTATAGTCCATCAGGAACATATGGTCGCTGAAGATCTGCCCGAACCCCAGCTTGCTCTCGTCCTGCGGGCGGGCCTTGGGGGCCGTTGTTTTTGTGATCTGGATGTTCAACATGATTGTACACTCTCCCTGTTTTGAACTCAAAGGCCGCAGACGGGCCGCCGCACAGCAACCCGGAGCAGTTTCCTCCATTATAGCGCTGTAAAGTGGTAAAAACAAGCCCCAAATTCTGCGGCGGCGCCGTGCTGCGGGGCTTCGGGCCGGGGGCGGCCGCCCCACCGGCGGGGAAAATCCGCCCCGGCGGTTGCGGACCCGGGCAAAATGCGGTACAATGGGCCTGTAACCTGAAAGAGAAAGGCGGCACCCCTATGATCCAAGGTGTGATTTTTGATATGGACGGCCTGATGTTCGATACCGAGCGCCTGTGGGATACCCTGTGGGAACCCACCTGCCGGGCGCTGGGCATCCCCATGCCGGAAGATACGGAAACTTTTTTTGCCGAAGGCCGGGGCCTGGCCGGGGAGAAACTGCGAGCCCATGTGCAGAAATACTTCCCCCAGGTGGACCCCCAGCGGATGCTGGATAAGATCTGGCAGATCGGCACCGAGCGCTTTGCCCGGGGCGTGCCCTGCAAGCCGGGGCTGCGGGAACTGCTGGCCCTGCTGGAAGAACGCGGCATCCCGCGGATCGTGGCCAGTTCCAGCCCGCGGAATATGATCGAGCAGAATTTGCAGACCACGGGCACGGCGCGCTATTTCCACGACGTGGTCTGCGGCGCCGACGTCAAAAACAGCAAACCGGCGCCCGACATTTTTCTGGAAGCGGCCCGCCGCCTGGGGCTGGACATCCGCAACTGCCTGGTGCTGGAGGACAGCTTCAACGGCGTGCGCGCCGGCCATGCGGCCGGGGCCGTGACGGTCATGGTGCCCGATATGGCCCAGCCAGATGCGGAGATCCGCAGCCTGTACACCCGCTGCTGCCGCGACCTGTTCGAAGTACGCGACCTGCTGCGGGCGGGCGAACTGTAAGAAAAATTGCAAAAAGGACGTTCCTTTTCTGCCGGCCGCTTGTAACGCGGCCGGTTTTGCGTTATACTGTGCTTGACAGGGCCGACCCTGTACATTTGCGCTGTACTCCCGATGTGTAGGAGACGGCAGCAGGAGGAAATTGAATATGAAAAACACGAACGATCGCCGTAAGACGCCCAAAGTGCGGACGCTTACCCAACTTGCACTGCTCACGGCCGTGGTCTTGGTCATGGCCGCCACGCCCCTGGGCTACCTGCGCGTGGGCCCGCTGACCATGAGCCTGCTCACGGTGCCGGTGGCCATCGGCGCTATGCTGAGCGGCCCCACGGGGGGCGCCTGGATGGGGTTTGTATTCGGCATGACCAGCTTCGGCAATGCGGTCAACGGGACCGGCGGGCTGACGGCCTTTGCCTTCCAGTACGACCCGGTGCTCTGCTTTTTGACCTGCGTGGGCACCCGGGTGGCCTGCGGCCTGTGCTGCGCCCTGCTGTTCCGGGCGGCGGTTCGGCTGCTGCCCGCCCGCCCAAAAACGGCCTGCCTGATCGGCGCGCTCAGCGCCCCGATCCTGAACACCGTCTTTTTCATGGGCTGCCTGCTGCTGTTCTTTTATAATATGGAGCAGATCCAGAACCTGATCACGACGTTCGGCGTTTCCAACCCGGTGGCGCTGGCGGCCTCCATGGTGGGGCTGCAGGGCCTGATCGAAACGGCAGTCTGCGGGGCGGTGGCCACGGCGGTCACGGTGCCGCTGCGCAAAATATTGAAGACCCGGTAAAACAGTGCCCACCGGCAGGGAGGTAAAGGCCATGTTTCGTGCGATGCGCCGCAAAAAGCAGCAGCTCAGCCCCGGCGCCTGCGCAGAGATCCTGCGGCGCGGCACGTCCGGCGTGCTGGCGGTGGCCGGGGACGGGGGCTACCCTTACGCCGTGCCGCTGAGTTATGTGTACGACGGGCAGACGGTTTATTTCCACAGCGCCAACACCGGCCATAAGGTTGACGCCATCGTCCGGGAGCCCCGGGTGTCCTTCTGTGTCATCGACCGGGACGAGGTCCTGCCCGAAGCCTTCACCACGGCCTACCGCAGCGTGATCGTGTTCGGCCGGGTGCGGGTGCTGGAAAAGGAGGAGGAGAAGCGCGCGGCGGTGGAAAAGCTGGCCCTGCGCTATGCCCCCAACGTCCCGGAGGCGGACCGTGAGGCCGAGATCGACCGGTTCTGGCCGGGCCTCTGCATGCTGGCCCTGGAGCCGGAGCAGATTACCGGCAAAGAGGGCCTGGAACTGACGCAGCTGCGCGGCAGCGCACAGTGACCGCCGCCCGCAGCCGGTCCGCCCGATCCTGCCCGGCGTCCCCGCGCGCTACGTACTTTTCTGTTTCACCCTTCCCCAAAATCGCACATCGTGCGATTTTCTCGGGAATTTCTTTGGTCCTTTCTTTGTAAAGAAAGGGCGAAAACAAAAAGAAAGCAGGCTGCCCGGCGGGCAGCCTGCTTTTTCGTTTGAAGTTTGCGGCGCATCACAGATGCAGCACGCGGTCCTTGATCTCCTGGGTGCGGCCCTGGTTCCAGAATTGGGTGCCGATGTAGCCGCAGGTGCGGCGGGCCACATTCAGCTTGTTCTGGTCCCGGTTGTGGCACTTGGGGCACTCCCAGATCAGCTTGCCGTCCTCCTCGACGATGCTGATCTCGCCGTCGTAGCCGCAGACCTGGCAGTAGTCGCTCTTGGTGTTCAGTTCGGCGTACATGATGTTCTCATAGATGAACTGCATGACCTTGATGACCGCTTCCAGATTGTCCTGCATGTTGGGCACTTCCACATAGCTGATGGCGCCGCCGGGGCTGAGCTTCTGGAACTCACTCTCGAACTTCAGCTTGGTGAAGGCGTCGATCTGCTCGGCCACATGGACATGGTAGGAGTTGGTGATATAGTTCTTGTCCGTGATGCCGGGAATGATGCCGAAGCGCTTCTGCAGGCACTTGGCAAACTTGTACGTGGTGCTTTCCAGAGGCGTACCGTAAATGCCGAAGCCAATGGTGGTTTCCGCCTTCCAGCGATTGCAGGCGGTGTTCATATAGCG
>DXBF01000068.1 GCA_019116705.1 Candidatus Gemmiger avistercoris | reverse complement strand
GCGAAGGCCGCAAGCTGGCCAACGACCTGGGCGTTGAGCTGTGCGGCGTTGTCATGGGCAGCGAAGTGAATGAGAACTACGTCAAGGCCCTGGGCGGCTACGGCGCGGACCGCGTTTACTACATCGACAGCCCCCTGCTGAAAGACTACACCACCGACGGCTACGCCAAGGCCCTCTGCGACCTGGTCATGGAGAAGAAGCCCGAGATCGTGCTGATCGGCGCCACCAACCTGGGCCGCGACCTGGGCCCCCGCTGCGCCGCCCGCCTGCACACCGGCCTGACTGCCGACTGCACCCACCTGGATGTGGACGTGGAGAAGTACAAGGAATTCCTGCGCACTACCTCCAACATCGATGTGGACAACACCAAGTTTGAGGAGAATACCAACCTCAAGATGACCCGTCCGGCCTTCGGCGGCCACCTGATGGCTACCATCATCTGCCCGCGCTTCCGCCCGCAGATGTCCACCGTCCGTCCCGGCGTCATGCAGACCCAGCCCTACGACGAGGCCGGTGCCGCCAAGGTGGTGGTGGAGAAGATCGCCCCGGCCCTGACCGCCGAGGACATCCATGTGGAGATCCTGGACATCAAGAAGAGCGCCAAGAAGATGGTCGATCTGATCGGCGCCGACGTGGTGGTCTCCGTGGGCCGCGGCATCAGCTCCGACGTGGAGAAGGGCATCGCCCTGGCCGAGGAATTGGCCGGCGTGCTGGGCGGCGTCGTGGGCGCTTCCCGCGCCGTCACCGATGAAGGCTGGCTGTCCAGCGATCATCAGGTGGGCCAGACCGGCAAGACCGTGCATCCCCGCATCTACGTGGCCCTGGGCATCTCCGGCGCCATCCAGCATGTGGCCGGTATGCAGGACTCCGAGACCATCATCGCCATCAACAAGAACGAGAGCGCGCCCATCTTCGACGTGGCCTCCTACGGCATCGTGGGCGACCTGTTCAAAGTCGTGCCCGAGCTCATCAAGGAGATCCGCGCCGCCAAGGCGTAAGGAACCCCTGCGTTCTCAATCGCATAACAAAGACGCCGCAGCGTTTCCGCTGCGGCGTCTTTCTGCGTGCGGGCCGGGGGCGCGGGCCTGCCCTTTTACCGTGTGACGCGGTGGCGGCACATACTGGTCTTGCCGCAGGCGGGGCAGGTGAGCCGCCGCCGCGTCAGCGTGTGCAGGCCCTTGACGTAGTCGGCCATGGTGGGGACAAACAGGGCGCCGCAGTGCGGGCACTCGTAGTATCCGGCCTTGACTTCCAGCCGTGCGGCGGCCCCGATGCCCAAAGCGCCCGTGAACAGGGCAAAGAGCAGCAGCAGAACACGCGCCGCCACCGGCAGTTCCAGATAGGAAGCGATAAAAACCAGCGCGCAGACCGCGATGACAGTGACGGCCCCGCAGACGATGGAAAGGGTCATACGCTCCCGGTTTTCGGCATTTTCCCGGATCAGGTCCATCATATTTTCCTCCGCTTTTTTCTGGTAGTCGCCGTCAGCCACCCGCTCGCCGGAGAGCAGGTCGTTGACGGTGATCTGTAAGATCTCGCACAGGGGCAGCATCAGCGAAACTTCCGGCAGCCCCTTGCCGCATTCCCATTTGGATACGGTCTTGTCGCTGATGGCAAGCCGCTCGGCCAGCTGCCGCTGGGTCAGGTTCCGGGTCCGGCGCATTTCGGCAATGAAGCGGCCGGTTTTGCTTTGGTCCATGGGGATCTCCCTCCTTTCTGACGGTATTATAGCATCGGGCAGGCCGGAAGAACACCCACGCACCGTAGAGTGGCGGCCGCGAGGGGCAAAAACACCCCCGGCGAAGTGTGGAGGTGCTGCCGGGGGAAAAGCCCTGCGTTTACTACCCACAGGGAGGAGGCGAGATCGCCTGCTTTTGTTTACAAAACGGATTTTTGTATGGAATCTATACAAAAAGAATAAAATGCTGCGTTACCGGGAACGCTTGGGGGTTTCCATCCTGATGCACTGACCCAGGTAGGTAAACTGGCCCAGCGCCCAGGGAATGAACACCGCGATGATGGGCAGCGGGCCGATGGGCGCCAGCAAGTTGATGACGACCAGAAGGAGCCAGACGAACAGGCAACTGTAGGAAGTCACGGTGTAACTGGTGTAGGCGGCCTGCCCGATACGCTGGCGTTCGGCTTCATCGCAGCTGGCCAGCCATTTTTGCCGGAACTTGAGATCGTAGACGCTGCCCTGCTTTTCGGGGTTGAAGCGCCGGGTCAGATCCACCACCCGCCGCTGCAAAGCGATGATGGACAGCGTCAGGAACAGCATCTCGCCTACGGCGGGCAGAAGCGCCATCGGGTCGGCATACCCCAGCGGTGCCAGCGAGGCGGCCACGCCGAACAGCAGGAAGCCGCCCAGCTGCGCCGCCGTGAGCCAGAGCAGGGACCAGCTCAGGATGCTGCCGGCCAGTTCGGGCGTTTCCTCCTCCTCGCCGTCCCAGCGGGCGAAAAGGGCTTGGCCCCGCCGCAGGCAGATCGCCGCCGGGATCAGGAAGAGGGCGGCGGCCAGCACGGCGAAGGGGGCGCAGGCCCCGGCGGCCCGCCCGACGGTGTCGGCCAGGGCGCCGAGGGCGGCGTTACCGGCCAGCCAGGCGGCGCTGTAGCCCAGCACCGCGCCGCCTGCCGCGCTGAGCGGCAGGATCAGGACAAATTTCAGCCAGTTCCTGTGGTTTTCTTTCTGGATGGCGTTGTTTTCATCGTGTTTCATCGGGGGCGTCCTCCTCATAGGTAAAGATGTCCTCCACGGCCACGCCGCAGAGTTTGGCCAGTTTCAGCGCCAATGTCACCGAGGGGGAATAGTCCCCCCGCTCGATCTGGCTGATGGTCTGGCGCGAGACCCCGGCCAGTGCGCCCATCTGCTGCTGGTTGACCCCCAGCCGGGCACGGTGTTCTTTCAACCGGTTGTGCAGCGGCACGGGCGAGCCTCCTTTCCAATAAATGACGGGGAATCTTGTCAAAATGACAACTATTGTTGTCAACACTATTTTAGCATTGACAAGAAAAGTTGTCAATACCAAAAAAAGAGGCCGCCCCGGAATCTTCCGGGGCGGCCTCTGCGGCATCACTGCGGATCAGACGGCGGCATCCTTGCTGTTCTCGTAGTCGAAGGTCACGCCCAGCGCGCCGGGGACGGCGTCCATCAGCGCGTCGGCGTCGGTAAGTTCGGAACTGCTCATCACGAACAGCACCTTGTCGCCGAAGGCGGCCACGCGGGCCTTGTCCGCCATGACGCAGACCCATTTGTTCATCTGGATGTTCTCCAGCATGGCGTCGGCGACGGCCTGGGCGTCGGCCTCATCTTTCACACGGGCCAGCACCAGGCTGTAGGCCTGGCTGCCGGTCATGGATTCCGACACGACGGCGGCGTCCACCTTGGCGGCCAGTTCGGCGTCCAGCCCGGTGTGGTACTGGCACCAGTCCGCATTCGTCAGGTCGACGGCGCTGGTGGTCAGCATCATCAGATCCACCGGGTAGGCGGCGTAGAGGGTATCCACCATCCCGCTCAGTTCTTCATCCGCCACGGGCGCGCTTTCCTCGGGGGTGGCGTCCATACCGGGGTCCACCGCGTCGCCGCTCTCCGGCGGGGTGGCGGGTTCGTCCATCCCCGGCAGCGGGGTGGGCGTGGCCTGGGCGGAGGAGCTGCTGGCGCCGCCGCAGGCGGTCAGAGCCAGCGCAGCCAGCAGAGACAGACAGATCCATGTCTTTTTCATACGAGTGTTCCTTTCTCAGTCAAAATTTCCTCGGGCGCAAAGCGGGCATCCCACGCTTCGCCGGGCACGGTGGGCCAGACCAGCGCCGCGGGGCACAGCAGCAGGCGCCTGCCTTTATAATGCGCCAAAAAGCGATCGTAATACCCGCCGCCCCGGCCCAGGCGCACGCCTGCCCGGCTCACAGCCAGACAGGGGATCAGAGCCAGCGGCGCGGCAAAGGCTTCCGGCCCGACAGCCGGAAGTTCGGCGGGCGGTTCCGGGATATGATAGCTGCCCGGCCGCAGCTGGGGCAGGGCGGTGATCTCCACCCACTCCATCCGGCCGGGGCCGGCCACCCGGGGCAGCAGCAGACGTTTGCCCTCGGCCAGAGCGCGCCGCAGCAGGGGGGCGGTGTCCGGTTCGTCGGGCAGGGCGGCGAAGGCCAGCACGGTGCGCGCCTGCTGCCAGTCCGGCAGGCAAAACAGCGCCGCAGCCATCGCGCGGCCTGCCTGCCGCATATCCAGTTCCGCGCGCAGCGCGCGGGCCTGCCGCCGCGCTTCCGCCTTTGTCATGGCCGCCGCCTCCCTTCGCTATCACGCGCTATCATACCATAGGCTGCTGCAGCTGGCAAGGGGAAAAACAAAATATCACAGACGCCCCGGCGGGCTCCCGGCCCGGGCGCAATTCTTTGACACGCTGCACAAAAAGAGGCGAATCCGCCTTTCCATCTTGCCCCTTCCGGGAAAATAGGGTATAATATACCCTGTATCATTATGTAGAAAAAGGCCGTAAAGCGGCCCCCCGATGTGTAGGAAGTAAAGGAGTCAGACCAGTATGGGCAAGTTCAATTTTATCAGGACGGAGATCCCCGAAGTACAGATCATTGAGCCGACGGTCTTTGGTGATGACCGCGGCTATTTTATGGAGACCTATCAGATCGACGAGTTCGCGGCGGCGGGCATCGACAAGCCTTTCGTGCAGGACAACCAGAGCCGCTCCACCAGGGGGGTGCTGCGGGGCCTGCACTTCCAGAAAAACCACACCCAGGGCAAGCTGGTGCGGGTGACCCTGGGCGAAGTGTTCGACGTGGCGGTGGACTGCCGCCCCCGCAGCGCCACCTTCGGCAAATGGGTGGGGGTGACCCTCTCGGCGGAGAACAAGAAGATGCTCTACATCCCCGAAGGGTTCGCCCACGGGTTCCTGGTGCTCTCCGACGCGGCAGAGTTCACCTATAAATGCACCGACGTGTACGACCCCACCTCCGAGGGCGGCATTCCTTTCGACGATCCCACCGTCCGTGTGCAGTGGCCGGATTGCGGCTGCCCCCACAAGACCAGCGCCAAGGACAAGGAACACACCCCCTTTGCGGAACAGAAATTTGAATTTTTCGAGAAGTACTAAGGAGTCGCCGTGCAAAGTCTAAAAAACAGTTTTGCCAGCTTCTGGAAGTACCGCTACCTGCTGCAAAACCTTATCACCCGTGATTTCAAGCTCAAATACCGCCGCAGCGTGCTGGGCGTGGCCTGGAGCGTACTCAACCCGCTGCTGACCTGCCTGGTCATGTTCCTAGTGTTCGATTCCATCATGAAGGGCCTGCGGGGGGAGGGCATCCCCAACTTTGCGGGCTTCCTCATCATCGGCCAGCTGCTGTTCAACTTCTTCCGGGAATCCACCACCATGGCCATGGAGAGCGTGCTCAAAAACGCGCCCCTGCTGCGCAAGGTCTACATCCCCAAGTATATCTTCCCCATGGAGAAGTGCTGCTTCGCGCTGGTGAACTGCGCGTTCAGCTTCATCGCGCTGGTCATCGTCTTTCTCATCACCTGGACGCCTGTGACCTGGGCGACCGCCTGGATGGCCATTTACCCGCTGGTGATGCTGTTCTTCTTCAACCTGGGCATCGGGCTGCTGCTGTCGGCGCTGTATGTGTTCGTGCGGGATATCATGCATATCTGGGAAGTGTTCTGCACGCTGCTGGTCTACGCCAGCGCCATCTTCTACGACCCCGAGACCCTTTCGGGCATCATGCAGCGGCTCATCCACATCAACCCGATGTACTGGTTCATCACGGCCTTCCGCCGCTGCGTGCTCTGGGGGGAGGGCCTGGACGCCACCATGATGGTGGTCTGCTTCCTCTGCGCGGCCGTGAGCATGGGCCTGGGCGTCTTTGTGTTCAAGAAAAACCAGGACAAGTTCGTCCTGTACATGTAAGGGGGCGCTGGTATGGCAGAAAAGCAGCCGATCATCTCCATCGACCATGTTTCGATGCGCTTCAACCTCGCCAAGGAAAAGCACGAGAGCCTCAAGGAATATTTTGTGGCCCTGATGCACGGCGGCGTGCACTTTGACGAGTTTTTCGCCCTGGACGACGTCAGTTTCGACATCATGCCCGGCGACTTCTACGGCCTGATCGGGCTCAACGGCAGCGGCAAATCCACGCTGCTCAAGATCATCTCCGGCGTGTACAAGCCCTCCTCCGGCAAGGTGACGGTGCGGGGCACCATCGCGCCGCTGATCGAACTGGGCGCGGGCTTCGACATGGACCTGACCGCCCGGGAGAACATCTACCTCAACGGCACGGTGCTGGGCTATACCCCCAAGTACATCGACTCCAAATTCGAGGACATCGTGGAATTCAGCGAACTGCGGGATTTCCTCGACGTGCCGCTGAAAAACTACTCCTCCGGCATGGTGGCGCGGCTGGCCTTCGCCGTGGCTACCATCACCAAGCCGGACATCCTCATCGCGGACGAGATCCTGTCGGTGGGCGATTTTCTGTTCCAGGAAAAGTGCGAGCGCCGCATGGCCGAGCTGATGAGCGGCGGCACCACGGTGATCCTGGTCAGCCACTCCATCGACCAGATCGAGCGCATGTGCAACAAGGTGGCCTGGCTGGACCACGGCCACCTGCGCCGCAACGGCCCGGTGGCGGAGATCACGGGCGAATACCGGAAGTTCGAGAAGAAGGACGCGATGCCCGCCAAGCGGATCGAGGAATGAGGTCAGAATGAAGCAGCAACCCAACAACGAACGTCCGGCGGACCTGGCTGTACAGGACAGCGTGGGCGGCATGGCCCGCCGCCTGCTGGACCCCGCGCACCTGCGGGACCTGGCCCGCCGTTCGGCGGCGACCCTGCGGGAGCAGGGGGCCGAGCAGCTCTGGCGGGATGTGACCTTCCGCGTGGGGCTGGCCTTCCACCACGACGACTGGCGCCACCGCGCCGACCTGCCGCTGCGCCGCACCCTGAAAGCCCAGCGGGCGGCGGCCCTGCAGGGGCCCTGCATCAGCGTGGTGGTGCCGGTGTACAACACGCCGCTGCCCTTCTTCAAGCAGATGGTGCAGAGCGTGCGCCGCCAGACCTATGCCAACTGGCAGCTGGTGCTGGTGGACGCCAGCGACGAAGCCCACGGGGAAGTTTCCCGCCGGGCGCGGCAGTATGCCGCCCGGGACAGCCGCATCCTTTGCCGCAAGGTCGAAAACCGGGGCATCGCCGCCAATACCACGGAAGGGTTCGCCGCCGCCAGCGGGGACTATCTGGCCCTGCTGGACCACGACGACGTGCTTTATCCCAACGCGCTTTTCGAGTGTGTGCAGGTTATCCAAAAAACCGGCGCGGATTTTGTCTACAGCGACGAGATCGTTCTCTCAGCTGATTTAAAAAAGCTGGGCGGCTACCACTTCAAGCCGGACTTTGCCCCCGACTATCTGCGGGGCGTCAACTTCATCACCCATCTGGCGGTGTTCAGCCGCGCCCTGCTGGACCGGGCGGGCGCCTATGAGTCCAGCGAATATGACGGCGCGCAGGACCACGACCTGTTCCTGCGGCTGACCGAAAAGGCGCAGAAGATCGAGCACATCAAACAGGTGCTCTATATCTGGCGGGGCCACGCCGGGTCCACCGCCGCAGGCATGGAGGCCAAACCCTATGCCGTGGCGGCAGGGGAAAAAGCCATCGACGCCCAGCTGGCCCGCCTGGGCCTGCCGGGCCGCGCCATGGCCGTGCCCGACGCCCCCGGCGCCTTCCAGGTGCGGTACGAACTGACGGGCCGCCCGCTCGTCAGTGTGCTGATCCCCAACAAGGATCACACCGACGACCTGGACCGCTGCCTGACCAGCCTGTACCAAAACGCCGGATACGAAAACTTCGAGGTGCTGGTCATCGAGAACAACTCCACCGACCCCGCCACCGAAGCCTACTACCAGACCCTGCCCGATCGGTTCGCCCGCTGCCGGGTGGTGCGGTACGAGGGGGCGTTCAACTTCTCGGCCATCAACAATTTCGGCGCGCAGTTTGCCGCGGGCGAACACCTGCTGCTGCTGAATAACGACATCGAGATCCTGTCCCCGGACTTTTTGCGGGAACTGCTCAGCTACAGCCAGCGCCCCGACGTGGGCGCGGTGGGGGCCAAACTCTACTACCCCGACGATACCATCCAGCACGCGGGCGTGCTCATGGGCATCAACGGCAGCGCGGGCCACAGCCACAAAAGCTACCCCCGCACGGCGGTGGGGGATATGTACCGCCTGGTGACCACCCAGGACTATATGGCTGTCACCGGCGCCTGCCTGATGACCAAAGCTTCGCTTTATAAAGCGGCGGGCGGTCTAGACGAGGAAAAGTTCGCCGTGGCCTACAACGATGTGGACTACTGCCTCAAGCTGTGGCAGCAGGGCCTGCTCAACGTCTACACCCCGCGCGCCGAAGCCTACCACTACGAGAGCAAGAGCCGCGGGCTGGACACCCTTTCCGAGAACGCGAAACGCTACGAGCGGGAAAAGGCCAATTTCTACGCCAAATATAAGCGGTATATCGACAACTACGACCCCTACTACAACCCCCATTTCAACAATCTGTTTGAAAATTTTGGCCTGAAATAAGGAGGGCTTGCCCATGAAGAACCGTTTTGATACCCAGCTGCTGATCGAGGGGCACGACCTGGACGAAGACGCGATCCACGACGGCATCCTGAACTGCGCCGAGGGCGACTGCCTGCTGGTGGTGGGGGACGAGGACCTGATCAAAGTCCACTACCACACCGACACCCCCTGGAAGGTGCTGGAATACGCCGCCGCCCAGGGGGACATCCACACCATCATCATCGAAAATATGGAGCGGCAGGCCGCGGGCCTGCACGGCTGATGCCATGAGCCAGGAAACCAAACGGATCAAAGAACTGTTCGGCTACGCCCGCACCCTCACGAAAGAGCAGGGCCTGGGCGTGATGGCCGCCCGGGCCGCAGGGTTCTTCAAGCGGCGGTTCTTCGGCAAGCGGGCGCGGTATCTGCCCGCCAAAAAGACGCTGGAAGCCCAGCGGGCCGAGGCGGCGCAGAGCGCCGCAAACTGGCCCACCATCAGCATCCTGACGCCGCTGTACAATACGCCGCCCCGCTTTTTGCAGCAGTTTCTGGACAGTGTGCAGGCCCAGACGGCCCCCAACTGGCAGCTGGTGCTGGTGGACGCCAGCGACAGTGCCCACGCCGAACCGGGCCGCATGGCGCAGGAGCGGGCCGCGCAGGACAGCCGCATCCTCTACCGCAAGATCGGGAACGGCGGCATCGCGGCCAACACCAACGCGGCCGCCGCCCTGGCCGGCGGGGACTATCTGGCCCTGGCCGACCACGACGATATGCTGGCCCCCCACGCGGTGTTCTGCATGAGCAAAGCCCTGGCCGAAACCGGGGCGGACTTTGCCTACAGCGACGAAGCCCTGTTTGAAAAGACCCCCCGGCGCCCCCGGGTGGGGCATTTCAAGCCGGACTATGCGCCGGAATACCTGATGGCCGTCAACTACATCTGCCACCTGGCGGTGTTCCGCCGCAGCCTGTATGAAGCGGTGGGCGGCGAGCGCCCCGCCTGCGACGGCGCGCAGGACCACGACCTGTTCCTGCGGCTCATCGACGAGATGCAGCGGCGGGACCCGGCGGCCAAACCGCTGCACATCCCCCAGGTGCTCTACTACTGGCGGGTGCACGCGGCGTCCACCAGCGGCGGCACCGCCGCCAAACCCTATGTGGAGGCCGCCGCCCGCAAGGCGGTGGCCGACCATCTGGCCGCTACCGGCCGCCATGGCACGGTGGAGCCGGGCAGGTTCCCCGGCACCTGCCATGTGGCGTGGGACCTGCCGGACCCCCAGCCGCTGGTCTCCATCCTGATCCCCAGCAAGGACCACACCGATGACCTGGAGACCTGCCTGCACAGCCTGTACGCCAAAACCACCTACGAAAACTTCGAGGTCATCGTCATCGAAAACAACTCCACCGACCCCGCCACGGTGGATTATTACAAAAAGATCCCCCAGCGCTATGAGCGGGCCCGGGTGGTGGGCTACACCGGCGGGTTCAATTTCAGCCGCATCAACAACTTCGGCCGCAAATACGCGAACGGCAGCTATCTGCTGCTGCTGAACAATGATGTGGAGGTCATCAACGGCGACTGGCTGAGCCAGATGGTGGGGGAGTGCAGCCAGCCCGGTGTGGGGATCTGCGGGGCCATGCTCTACTACCCCGACGATACCATCCAGCATGCCGGCATCATCACGGGGCTGGGCGGCTATGCGGGCCACAGCCACAAGTACCACAAACGGGGCGGCAGCGGGTATATGTTCCGCCTGGCCACCGTGCAGGATTTCTCGGCGGTGACGGCGGCCTGCCTGCTGGTGCGCACGGCAGTGTTTGACGCGGTGCACGGGCTGGATGAGAAACTCACCGTGGCCTACAACGACGTGGACTTCTGCCTGCGGGTGCGGGACGCGGGCTGGCGCATCGTCTGGACGCCCTACGCGGAACTGTACCATCATGAGAGCAAGTCCCGCGGCTCGGATGAGAAGGACCCCGCCAAGCAGGCGCGGTTCGCCGCCGAGCACGACCGGCTTTACGCCGTCCACGGCAAAGAGAACGTCCTGCATGACCCTTACTACAACCCCGCGCTCTCGCTGGATTACGAGGACTTCCGCGAAAGCGGCGACCTGCGCCACCTGAAATAAACCTGAAAAGGCCCCGCCTGCCGGTCTGTTTCCGGCAGGCGGGGCCTTTTTGCGTGTTACTGCACCGTGGTCTGCAGCTGGGGCGCGCCGCCCGCCAGTTCTTCGGCGGTCAGCGGGGCGGGGGCCGCGGCGGGCTGGTCCAGCCGTTCCCGGGCGACCGCCAGCATCAGCTTGATGCGGTTCTCCTGGTTGACGCGGGTGGCGCTGGGGTCGTAGTCCACCGGCGTGATGTTGGCCTCGGGGTGCAGGGCGCGGATCTTGTTGATCATGCCTTTGCCCACGATGTGGTTGGGCAGGCAGCCGAAGGGCTGGGCGCAGACGATGTTGCCGTAGCCGCCCTCCACCAGTTCCAGCATCTCGGCGGTGAGCAGCCAGCCTTCGCCCATCTTGGCGCCCAGGGAGATGATGCCCTCGGGCTTTTTCATCAGTTCCCGGAAGGAACCCGGCGCATAGAAACCGTACTGCCGCATGGCGTCGTAGCTGGCCACGCCGATGGAGTCCAGCCAGCCCAGGAAAGCGTCGGCCCCGCCCGCCAGCAGTTTGCTGCCGCCGTACAGGTCCACGTCGATGCGCTGGTTGGCCACGCAGTATTCCACAAAGCCCATCAGGCCCGGCAGGTTCACCTCGCAGTCCTGGCTTTCCAGGAACTTTTCCAGGTCGTTGTTGCCCAAGGGGGAGTATTTGACGTAGATCTCGCCCACCACGCCGACCTTGACCTTGGGGACGCGGGTCACGGGGATCGCCGCATAGTCGGCGGCGATCTCGGGGAAGCGCTTTTTCATGTCGCGGGCCGAGTAGTTGCGGTCGCTGCGGAGCCATTCCTGGATGCGGGCGATCCACTTTTCGGTCATGGCGTCGGCGTCGCCCTTGTGGTTTTCATAGGGGTGGGTCTGGCTGCGCAGGGCCACCAGCATGTCGCCGTAGAAGATGGCGGCGATGACCTTGCGCAGCAGCGGCAGGGTCAGCGGCAGGCCGCTGCCTTTTTCCAGGCCGGAAAAGTTCAGCGACGCCACCGGGATGTTGCCGTACCCGGCCTTGACCAGCGCCTTGCGCAGCAGTTTGATGTAGTTGGAGGCGCGGCAGCCGCCGCCGGTCTGGGTGATGAGCAGCGCCGTGTGTTCCAGGTCGTACTTGCCGCTGTTCAGCGCGTCCAGAAACTGGCCGATGACCAGCAGGGCGGGGTAGCAGGTGTCGTTGTGGACATATTTCAGGCCCAGCTGCGCCACCTCGCTGCCGCAGTTGCCCAGCACCTCGGTCTGGTAGCCCTCGCTGGCCAGCGCGGCCTGCATCAGACGGAACTGGGTCACCGCCATGTTGGGGATCAGGATCTTGTGGGTCTTTACCATCTCTTTGGTAAAGTTGGGGGTCATGTATTCCATAAATCTTTGCCTCTTGTAAAAGGGGGGCGGATCAGGCCAGACCGGCGGCCTCGCGGCGCTCCTGCAGCGCCGCGAACAGGCTGCGCAGGCGGATGTTCACCGCGCCCAGGTTGGTGATCTCGTCGATCTTCAGCTGGGTGTACAGTTTGCCGCCGGCCTGCAGGATCTCCCGCGTTTCGTCGGTGGTGATGGCGTCCAGCCCGCAGCCGAAAGACACCAGCTGCACCAGGTCCATGTCGGGCTGGGTGGTGCAGTATTTGGCGGCGGCGTACAGGCGGCTGTGGTAGGTCCACTGGTTCAGCACCGAGGTGCCGAATTTTTCCTCGTAGCAGCTTACCGCGTCCTCGGTCACGACGGCTGCGCCCTGGCGGACGATGAGCTGGTCGATGCCGTGGTTGACCTCGGGGTCCACGTGGTAGGGCCGTCCGGCCAGCACGATGATGTGTTTGCCCTCCCGGCGGGCTTCCGCGATGATCTGGGCGCCCTTGTCGCGCACCTGCTGCATGTGGCGGCCGTATTCCTCGTAGGCGGCGTCGATGGCCTCGCGCACGGCCTTTTTGTCAAGGCCGGGGAAGGTCCTGGACAGCGACGCGTAGAAATGTTTGCAGAAATCCTTGCGGCGCTCCAGGTTGAAGTAGTCGTACAGCAGGGGGATGCCCTCCAGTTCGGGGCAGTTTCCGGCCAGCACTTCGGGGTAGTAGGCCACCACCGGGCAGTTGTAGTGGTTGTCGCCCAGGTGTTCGTCCAGGTTGTAGCTCATGCAGGGGTAGAACACGGCGTCCACGCCCTGCTCAGCCAGCCAGTGGATGTGCCCGTGGCTCAGCTTGGCCGGGAAGCAGGCGGTGTCGCTGGGGATGGTGGCCTGCCCGGTCTGGTAGAGCTTGCGGTTGGAGAAGGGGCTCACCACCACCGCAAAGCCCAGCCTGGTAAACAGCGTATGCCAGAACGGCAGCAGCTCATACATGTTCAGGCACAGCGGGATGCCGATGCGCGCCCGGGGATGTTCCGGCGCGGGGGCGCTGCGGTAGCCTTCCAGCAGCTGCAGCTTGTAGGCGTAGAGGTCCAGGTCCTCGTTGGCGGCCTTGCCGGTCACCGGCTTGTCGCAGCGGTTGCCCGAGATAAAGCGCTTGCCGTCGGCAAAGATATTGACGGTCAGCTGGCAGTGGTTGCCGCATCCCTGGCACTGTACGGTGTTGACCTTCTGGCTGAAGGCCTCCAGCTCCGCTTCGGTGAGCACGGTGCTGCGGGCGTCCTTGCCCGCGTGGCTCAGCCCGTGGAGCGCCGCGCCGTAGGCGCCCATCAGGCCGGCAATGTCGGGGCGGATGACGTTGACGCCCATCTCCTTCTCAAAGGCGCGCAGCACCGCTTCGTTGTAGAAGGTGCCGCCCTGGACCACGATGTTGCGGCCCAGTTCTTCGGGGCTGGAAGCGCGGATGACCTTGTACAGCGCGTTCTTGACCACCGAGATGGAAAGCCCGGCGCTGATGTTCTCGATGGAAGCGCCGTCCTTCTGGGCCTGTTTGACCGAGGAGTTCATGAACACCGTGCAGCGGCTGCCCAGGTCCACGGGCCGGTCGGCAAAAAGCCCCAGGGCCGCAAACTCCTTCACATCGTAGCCCAGCGCCTGGGCGAAGGTCTGCAGGAAGCTGCCGCAGCCGGAGGAACAGGCTTCGTTGAGGAAGATGTTGCTGATGGCCCCATCCTCGATCTTGAAGCACTTCATGTCCTGGCCGCCGATGTCGATGATGAAATCCACGTCGGGCAGAAAATGCTTGGCGGCGGTAAAGTGGGCCACCGTCTCCACCAGGCCGCGGTCGCAGTGGAAAGCGTTCTTCACCAGTTCCTCGCCGTAGCCGGTGGTGGTCACGCTGGCGATCTGCAGGCCGGGGTGGTCCTTATACAGTTTGAGCAGCGTCTCCCGCACCAGCGGGATGGGGTTGCCCAGGTTGGGGCGGTAACTCTCGAAGAGAATGTTGGCGTTCTGGTCGATGACCACCAGCTTGATGGTGGTGGAGCCCGAGTCGATGCCGATGTGCACCGGCCCGCACTGGGCGCTGAAGGGCAGGCAGGGCACCGCGGCTTTCAGGTGCCGGGCGTGGAAGGCCTCGTACTCGTCCTGGTCGGCGAACAGCGGCGGCAGGCTCACGTAGGTAGCGGTGGCGCTGTAGTCATCCAGACGGCGGGCCACCTCGTGCAAGTCGCACTCCTCGTCGGCGTAGAAAGCCGCGCCCATGGCGACGTAGAGCAGGCTGTTCTCGGGGCAGAGGCCCTGCACGCCCAGCGTCTTGTCAAAACTCTGGCGCAGCGTCTTGCTGAAGGTCAGCGGCCCGCCCAGGTAGACGATGTTGCCCTTGATGGGGCGGCCCTGGGCCAACCCGGCGATGGTCTGGTTGACCACCGCCTGGTAGATCGAGGCGGCGATGTCCCCGGCCTGGGCGCCCTGGTTGATCAGCGGCTGGATATCGCTCTTGGCAAACACGCCGCAGCGGGACGCGATGGTGTAGGTGCGGGTGGCGGTCTGGGCGGCGGCGTCCATCTCGTCGGCGCCCATCTTCAAAAGGGTGGCCATCTGGTCGATGAACGCGCCGGTGCCGCCGGCGCAGCTGCCGTTCATGCGCACCTCGGTGCCGCCGGTCAGGAAGAGGATCTTGGCGTCCTCGCCGCCCAGCTCGATGATGCAGTCGGTGCCGGGCACCAGCCGGTTGGCCGCCACGCGGGTGGCGAACACTTCCTGCACAAAGGGGACCTTGCAGCTGTCGGCCAGGCCCATGCCGGCGGAGCCGGAGATGGCCAGACGGGCACGGCCGTCCGGCAGGTAATCAGCCGCTACTTTTTCCAGCAGGGCCTTGCCTTTCTCAAGGATGTGGCTGAAATGACGCTCATAGGTGGAAAACAGGATCTTCCCGACGTCGTCCAGCACAACGCATTTAATGGTGGTGGAACCGATGTCCAAACCAACTCTCATATAGATGTAACCTCCTGGGGAAAACGGGAAATTGCGGGACAGGGTATCGCGCGTTCGCTGCATTCTGCGTGGGCGGCAGGCAAAACGGCCCACTCCCACCGATACCATATCACTTTATTCTACATTTTTTTGTGCTGTTTGGCAAGAGCATGCAGGCGGAAAAATTGCCCGGAAGAGCGCATAAAACACCAAAGCGGCACAGACCTTGGTCTGCACCGCTCTGGTGTCAAAAGAAAAGAGGAGTATGGATGAAAAAACTTGGGGTCCCTGCCCTCATTCCGGGTCCCTGCTCCCTTCCTGAGGACACTTACAGTATACCGGCTGTTTGTGACAAAGAGGTGAAAGAAATTTCAATAAATTGCGAAAGAAATCCAAATAAACTATAAACGGCCGCCAAACAGATCCCGGCGGGTTCCTGCAAAAAACGGCGGGAAATTTTCTGGAATGTAATGCAAAAATGCGCCGTATATGCTATCATGGTAACATCGTCTGCAGCGGTGGCTGCGGGGCGGTCAGAAGACAGGAAAGGGGCGATCCGGCCGTGCCGAACCGTGTGAACTATCAGCTTGCCATGGAAAAGGTCCTGGCGGAACTGGAGGCCGGGGGCCGGCGTCCCCGGCTGCTGCTGCACGCCTGCTGCGCGCCCTGCTCCAGCGCCACGCTGGAACGGCTGGCCGCGCATTTCGACCTGACGGTGCTGTACTACAACCCCAATATCTATCCCCCGGCGGAGTACCGCCGGAGGGAGGCGGAACTGGAGCGGTTCGTGCAGCAGGCGGGGTACCGCTTCCCGGTGGTGGAGCTGCCCTATGACCCGCAGGAATTTTACGACGCCGTCCGGGGGCTGGAACAGGAGCCGGAAAAAGGCGCGCGCTGCACCGCCTGCTACCGCCTGCGGCTGGAACAGGCGGCCCGCTATGCGGCGGAACAGGGGTTCGAGTGGTACTGCACCACGCTGTCCATCTCCCCCATGAAGGACCCGGTGCGCATCAACGCGCTGGGGGCGGAACTGGGCGCGCGTTACGGCGTGCGTTTCCTGCCCAGCGAGTTCCGCAAAAAGGACGGTTACAAGCGCAGCTTGCAGCTCAGCGCCGAGTACGGGCTGTACCGGCAGGATTACTGCGGCTGCGTGTTCAGCAAGCAGGCGCGCGGTGCAGAAAAGCCGCCGGAGGGGGGACCGATATGACGGAAAAGCACATCCTGGTGGCGCTGCCGCTCTCTGCGGGGCAGCGGGAACGCATCCGGCAGGCGGCGCCCGCCTTTGCCTGCCGCTTTACCACGGAGGAGACGGCCACGCTGGAAGAAGTGCTCTGGGCGGATGCGATCCTGGGCAATGTGCCGGTGGAACTGATCCGGCAGAACCGGCGTCTGGCATGGTTCCAGTCCAATTTCGCCGGGCCGGACCCGTACCTGGAACCCGGTGTGCTGCCGCCGGACTGCCTGGTGACCAACGCCACGGGGGCCTACGGGCTGGCCATCAGCGAATGGATGCTGGGCATGTGGCTGGCGCTGGCCAAGGACCTGCAGCTTTACCGGGACCGGCAGCGCAGGCAGTGCTGGCAGGCCATCGAGCGGCCGGTGCGGTCGGTCGCCGGTTCCCGGGTGCTCTGCGTGGGGATGGGGGATATCGGCGCCAGCTTTGCCCGCAGGGCCCACGCCCTGGGAGCGGAGGTGGTGGGGGTGCGGCGCCATGCGGCCCCCGCGCCGGACTACTGCCTGCGCGTTGTGGGGGCGGAGGAACTGGATGCGGAATTGCCCGGCGCGGATGTGGTCGCGCTCAGCCTGCCGGGCACGCCGGAAACGGCCCGCCTGTTTGATGCGGCCCGTCTGGCCCGCTGCAAGCCGGGGGCGATCCTGATCAATGTGGGCCGGGGCACGGCGGTGGATTCCGACGCGCTGGCCGCCGCCATTGAGAGCGGCGCCCTGTACGGGGCGGCGCTGGACGTGACTGATCCTGAACCGCTGCCGCCGGAACACCCGCTGTGGCGGCTGGATACCGTGCTCATCACGCCCCATATCTCGGGGCGGTTCAGCCTGCCCCGGACGCTGGAAAACATCGTGGGGATCTTTGCCCACAACCTGCGGCGTTTTGCCTCCGGGCAGACGCTGGACAACCAGATGAGCCGCCGCACCCGCTATGTGAGCGCGGAAATGCCGGGCCGCCGTCTGACCTGTGAGGCAGAGGTTCCGGCGCAGTAACCAAAGAAAAAGCGGCTGCCGCATTCCGCTGCGGGCAGCCGGGGCCTTTCCGCCCGCCGGTACCCGGCGGGCCGTACAAGTAGGAGTTTTTTTATGGGATTTTATCAGCTTACCTATCTGTTCTTTGCCTACTCCTTTTTGGGATGGCTGGGCGAGGTGCTGACCAACGCGGTGCGCAAGCGCCGTTATCAGGACTGCGGCGTGCTCAACGGGCCGCTGTGCATCCTGTACGGTATCGGCGGGCTCATCATCAGTTTTGCCCTGGGCGACCTGCAGCAGAGCTGGTTTTTCCTGCTCGGGCTGGGCGCCGTTTATGCCACCGTGCTGGAATGGATCGCCGGGCATATCCTGGAACGGGTCAGCCACACCCGCTGGTGGGATTACAGCGACCGTAAATTCAACCTGGACGGCTATATCTGCCTGGGCGCCTCGGTGCTGTGGGGCCTGCTCAGTGTGTTTATGGTCAAATGGGGCAACCCGCTGCTGCTGTTCCTCTTCGACCTGATCCCGGGCGGGGTGCGGGCAGCCGTCCTGTGGGCGGGCATCGTTGTCTTTGCCATTGATGCGGTGGGGACCTTCCTGACGATGCTGGGCCTGCGCTACCGCTGGCCTCCGGCCGAGGCGGTGGAAAACCGTCTGGCCAACCTGACCCTGCGCGCCGGATTGTGGATCCTGGGGCGGGTGGAGCGCCGCATGACCAAGGCGCACCCGGCGGTCACCTTTGAACGGGAGAAAAAGGCCAGGGCGACTGTCTTTGCGGCGGGATGCAGCCCTTACAAGATCGTGCTGCTGTTCATCATCGGCGCGTTCCTGGGCGATGTGGTCGAAACGATCTTCTGCCGCATCACGGCGGGCTACTGGATGAGCCGTTCCAGCCTGGTCTGGGGGCCGTTCTCCATCGTGTGGGGGCTGGCCATCGCGCTGGTCACGCTGCTGCTCTATCGGTATAAAGACAAATCCGCCAGCTGGCTGTTCGTTACGGGCACGCTGCTGGGCGGCGCGTATGAGTATCTGTGCAGCGTCTTTACCGAAGTGGTGTTCGGGGCAGTGTTCTGGGACTACAGCGCCATCCCCTTCAACCTGGGCGGCCGCATCAACCTGCTGTACTGCTTCTTCTGGGGCTTTGCCGCCGTGGCCTGGTTCAAGGTGTTCTACCCGCCGCTTTCACGCATGATCGAGCGCATCCCGCGCACCTTCGGCAAGGTGCTCACCTGGTGCCTGTGCCTGTTTATGGTGGCGGATATGGCCGTCAGTTCCATGGCGCTGGTACGCTACAACCAGCGGCTGGAAGGCATCCCGCCCCGGAATGAGGTGGCGGTTTACCTGGACGAACACTATGACGACGCGCGGATGCAGGCCGTTTACCCCAAGGCCGTGCACACCGGCTGACCCACGCGGCAGCGCAAGAAGCCTTTTGCGCTGCGGTGCATAAATCCCTCCCTGCGGCGGAATACTGACCACAGGGAGGGATTTTTATGTCTGTATTCAGAAAACTGTTGCTGCTGCTCGCCATTGTGGGCGGCCTGAACTGGGGGATCTACGGCATATGGGGCTTCAACGCCGTCGGCTGGCTGCTGGGCGGCAGCCTCAACTGGCTGGCCCGCACGGTTTTTATCGTGGTGGGCGTGGCCGCCCTCTGCCTGATCCCCAGCCTTTTTATGGACGGGGACCCCGGGCCGGAGCCGCAGGCCCAGTGAATCCGGGCGGGCAGCGGCCCGCCGTACATAGGGCTACAGGATGGGCCGGGCCTGCAGGCGGCTGGTGCGGGCGTGCATGCCCACGCTCAATACCAGCCCCACACAGAGGTACATCATCACAACGCTGGAGCCGCCGGCGGAGAAAAACGGCAGCGTTACGCCGATCACCGGCAGCACCTGCAGGTTCATGCCCAGGTTGATCACACACTGTACGAACAACGCGGCAAAGATCCCCACGCAGATCAGCCGGCCCAGCGCATCGGCGCTCTGCATGGCGGTGCGCAGCGTGCGCAGGCAGAGCCAGAACAACAGCAGCAGGGCCAGCGCGGCCCCTACGAAACCCATCACGTTGGCGAGGTAGGCAAAAATAAAGTCGTTCCAGGCATTGGGCACAAAAATGTGGTCGCCGCTGAACAGCCCCTGCCCGGTCAGCCCGCCGGTGCCGATGGCCATGGAGCCTTTGTTCTGCTGGTAGGTGATGTCGGCCAAAGCCGGGTCCTCCGGCGTCAGGATGGCCATGATCCGCTGGAACTGGTAGCCTTTGAGCAGGTTCGGCTTCAGCACCAGCAGCGCGCCGCCGCCCGCCACGCAGCCCAGCAGCGCGCCGCCCACCAGCCAGTGGGACAGTCCGCCCGCATACAGCATGATGAGCCCGATGCCCAAAAATACCAGCGCGGTGCCGTCGTCCCCCTGCAGATGGATCAGGAACGGCGGCAGGAGGATGTGCAGCAAAAGCGGCAGCAGGTTTTTGGGGCGGTTGACCTGTCCGCGCAGCTGGCTCAGGTGCAGCGCCAGTGTCAGGATAAAACTGATCTTGGCCAGTTCGGCAGGCTGGAAGGTCATGCCGCCCACCCGGTACCAGCTGTAGTTGGAGGTGCCGCCCGCGTCGTAGCCGATGGTCAGCACCCCGGCCCGCACGTTGTGGAAAAACAGCGTGGGCAGCACCAGCCCCCAGGAAAGGGTGGCGTGCAGCGGCCAGGCCCGGGCCAGTGCCCGGTAATCCACCGTGGAGAAGATGACCGCCAGCAGAAAGCCCAGCAGGCTGGCGATGACCTGCACCGAGGCCTTGTTGTTGGAGCCGAGCTGGTTGTACCCCAGGGAGACCAGCGCCACCACGCTGAGCGCTGAACACAGCAGGCACAGTGCCAGGTACAGCACATCCACGCGGCGCAGATAACGGCGGATCAACGGGTACATAAAAAACTCCTTTCCCGGCAGGGCGGCCTGCGGCTATTTCCCTTATTATAGCGCATGCAGGTGCTTTTGACCACGCCTGCGAATTAAATTTTACAAATCCTGCGTTGTGTACTATAATGAATACGATTCTACAGCAAGGAGTATGACGCCATGCAGGAGTATACCACACATTCCCGGGAAGAAACGGTGGCCCTGGGCCGTACTTTCGCCCGGACGCTGCCTGCCGGGGCGCTGATCGCCTTTACCGGCGGCCTCGGCGCGGGGAAAACGGCGTTCTGCCAGGGTCTGGCCGAAGGGCTGGGCTGTACCGACCCTGCCAGCAGCCCTACCTTTGCCATCGTCAACTACTACCGCGGCCCGCGCCCGCTGGCGCATTTTGACCTGTACCGCATCCATGGCGAGAGCGATCTGGCTGCGGCGGGGTTCTACGACTACCTGGATATGGGGGCCGTGGTGGCCTGCGAGTGGAGCGAAAACTGCGCAGACTTGCTGGAGCAGGAGCATCCCATCCACATCGACATCCAAAGAGTGGACGACAACACCCGGAAAATCACGATCAGATAGTACAAATTGAATATATTCTACAAAATAATACGTAATGTACAGGTGATGCTATGAATTTACTGGCAGTCGATACCGCCGGCAAGACGGCGGCGGTGGCGGTCCTGCGGGACGACACGCTGCTGTATGAGATCCAGTCCAACACCGGCCTGACCCACAGCGAGACCCTGCTGCCGATGATCGACACGGCCCTGCGCGCCTGCGGCCTGACGGTGGACGACCTGGACGTGCTGGGGGCCACCAACGGGCCGGGCAGCTTTACGGGGCTGCGCATCGGGCTGTCGCTGGTCAAGGGGCTGGCCCTGCCGCGGCAGATCCCTTGCGCGCCGGTGTCCACCATGGCGGCGCTGGCCTGGGGGATGGCGGGGCAGGGCACGGTCGTCGGCGCCCAGGACGCCCGCCGCGGCCAGGTATACTGGGCGGCTTTCGATCTGGAGGGCCATGCCCGGCTGACCCCGGACCGGGCCCAGCCGGTGGAAGCGCTGGAAGAATTTGTACAGCGCTGTAAAAAACCGTTGTTTTTTGTTGGCGACGGCGCTGCTTTGTGTTACAATAGGTACAGGCAGACGCCGGGCGTCGCAGCCTGTCCGCCGGCCCTGCAGGTGCTGCGCGGGGCAGGGGTGGCGCTGGCGGCCAAAGCCGTATGGGAAAGCGGCGGCTGCGTGCCGCCTGCGGACCTGCTGCCGGAATACCACCGGCTGAGCCAGGCCGAGCGGGAACGCGCCGAACGAGAAAAACAACAGGGGGAACCAAACCATGCAATTTGACAAGCCGATCGCACTGGCAGCCGACCACGGCGGCTATGAACTGAAAGAGGCGATCAAGGCCCATCTGACGGAACGCGGCATCGCGTGGGAGGACCTGGGCACTGATTCCACCGCCAGCGTGGATTACCCGGACTTTGCGGCCGCGGGCTGCAAGGCCGTGCAGGAGGGGCGCTGCGCCCTGGCCATCCTGTGCTGCGGCACCGGCGTGGGCATGTCGATGTGCGCCAACAAGATGCAGGGCATCCGCGCCTGCTGCTGCAGCGACACTTTCAGCGCCGAGTTTACCCGCCGCCACAATGACGCCAACGCCCTCTGCCTGGGCGGCCGCGTGGTGGGGGCCGGGCTGGCCTGCCAAATCGTGGACGCTTTTCTGGACGCGCCCTTTGAGGGCGGCCGCCACCAGACCCGCATCGACAAGATGATGGCCCTGCAGGGGCGGTAACGGATGTATTGCACGGCCTGCCGGACAGGCTGACGATAAACTTTGTTTGATAAGGAGACTGTACCATGAGCGTTGTCGAGATCGTAGACCATCCCCTCATCCAGCATAAGATCAGCCTGCTGCGGGACCGCAACACCGGCACGAAAGAATTCCGTGACCTGGTAAGCGAGGTCGCCATGCTGCTGTGCTACGAGGCTACCCGTGACCTGCCCACCGAGGAAGTGGAGGTCGAAACGCCCATTGCGCTGGCCCGCACCAAGGTGCTGGCGGGCCGCAAGCTGGCGCTGGTCCCCATCCTGCGCGCGGGCCTGGGCATGGTGGACGGTATGCTGTCCATGATCCCTGCCGCCAAAGTGGGGCACATCGGCCTGTACCGCGATGAGGAAACGCTGAAACCCGTCGAGTATTACTGCAAACTGCCCAGCGACATTGATGAGCGCGAAGTGCTGGTGCTCGACCCCATGCTGGCCACCGGCGGCAGCGCGTCCGACGCCATCACGCAGATCAAGAAGCGCGGCGCCAAGCACATCAAGTTCATCGGCCTGATCGCCGCGCCGGAAGGCATGAAGGCCCTGCATGAAGCCCACCCCGACGTGGACATCTACGTAGGCACGCTGGACGAGCGCCTCAACGACCAGGGGTACATCGTGCCCGGCCTGGGCGACGCGGGCGACCGCATCTTCGGCACCAAATAATACGCACGGAACACCGTATGCAAAAGGCGCAGGCAGAATTGCCTGCGCCTTTTGCTGCCTGCACCGCCGGAAAAGGCTCAGAGCGTTTCCGGCGGGGTGCGCAACTCCACGGTGCGCCGCCCCAGGACCAGCAGCCCGTCGCGCTGCATCTGCGACAGGGTGCTGCTCAGCGCGCTGCGGTCCACGCCCAGATAGTCCGCCAGCTGCTGCCGGTCGTAGGGGAGCGTGAAGCGCAGGCTGCCGCTTTTGACTGCCAGCGCGGAAAAGTAGGCGGTCACCCGCCCGCGGATCGTTTTGGGGGCGGTGTACAAGTTGCGGCGCGCCAGTTCCAGGTTCTTGCGGGCGGCGATCTCTAACAGATTCCGCGTCAGCTGCTGCCGCCAGGGCTCGCTGCCGGGGGCCAGCAGCAGGGCCCCGTCCAGAAAAAGCGCTTCGCCGTCGCTGGCGGCAGTCACCTGCACCAGCATGGGCTCGTGGGGCAGGCAGGCGTAGGTCTCGGCAAAGAGGTCCCCCTCCTGGGCCTGGCCCAGCAGGGTCTTGCTGCCCCAAACGTCCAGGTGCTCGATATGCACCCGGCCGGCCAGGACTAACCCGAAGCGCCCGGTGCATTGCCCGGCCTGCAGAAGCTGCCGCCCCCGGCGGAAGGGCAGGCGGCGGGCGTTCAGCGCGGCCAGGGCGAGGGCGGTTTCCTCCTCTGCCAGCCCGCGGAACAGGGGAACGTGCGGCAAGTCGCGGATCTCCATAATGACCCTCCATGAATTGTTGTTCTTACAACATACAGTCTGCGCCCATTATAGTAAACTGATGGCAGAAAGTCAACCCGGAGGCATGATATGAAACGACGTATAATCCAGATCGACGAACAAAAATGCAACGGCTGCGGGGCCTGCGCGGCGGCCTGCCACGAGGGCGCCATCGCCATGGTGGACGGCAAGGCCCGGCTGATGCGGGACGATTACTGCGACGGCCTGGGGGACTGCCTGCCCACCTGCCCCACCGGGGCCATCACCTTTGTGGAGCGGGAAGCCGCCCCCTACGACGAAGCCGCGGTGCTGGCGGCCAAACAGAACAAAGCCCCGGCAGCGGGCGGCTGCCCCGGCAGTGCGGCCCATACTCTCCATGCAGGCTGCCCCGGCAGCCGGGCCCAGGTGTTGGAGGGCGGCACGGAAGGCGCCTGCGCGCCCACCATGGCGCCCAGCCGGCTGCGCCAGTGGCCGGTGCAGATCAAGCTGGTGCCTCTTCAGGCGCCCTTCTTTGACGGTGCCAAGCTGCTGATCGCCGCAGACTGTACGGCCTATGCCTATGCAGCATTCCATGAGCGGTTCATCCGGGGGCACATCACCCTGGTGGGCTGCCCCAAGCTGGACAGTGTGGACTACAGTGAGAAGCTGACCGAGATCCTGCGCCGCAACGACATCCGGGAAGTTACGGTGGTGCGGATGGAAGTGCCCTGCTGCGGCGGGCTGGAAAACGCCGCCAAGCGGGCTTTGCAGGCCAGCGGAAAGTTTATTCCCTGGCAGGTAGTGACCATCTCCACCGACGGCCGGATTCTGGATTGACGGGAAAAACCTCTTGACTTCAAGTGCACTTTAAGTGTTACCCTATACACAAAGGCAAAAGTCAGGAGGTTTCTTTTATGGAAGATCGTATCCAGCGCTGCGCGGAAAAATTCGGCATTCTTTTCGGTGCTGCCCCCGCAGGGGACGAAGGCACCGATCCCGAATTCATGAAGATTTTGCAGCGGTTTATCTTTGGGGAAGTCTGCTATACCGGCAAGCTCAGCGACGAGGACCGGGAACTGGTCACCGTGACGGTGCTGGCCGTGAACCAGACCCTGCCCCAGCTGAAAGCCCATGTGGGGGCGGCCCTGAATGTGGGGTGCACCCCGGTGTCCATCCGGGAGGCCGTCTACCAGTGTGCGCCTTTCATCGGCTTTCCCAAGACCCTCAACGCTATTACGGCGATGAACGAAGCCTTCACGGCGGCGGGCATTACGCTGCCCCTGCTGGACCAGGGCACTGTGGAGGACGGGGACCGCTACGAGGCAGGTCTGGCCTTGCAGAAGCCCCTCTACGGCACCGAGATTGCTGAGCGCTATGCTGATTTGCCGCCTGTCTATGCCGAAGCGGTCCCACGGCTGCTGACCGAGTTCTGCTTTGGCGACTTCGCCACCCGTACCGGCCTGGATGCCGCCCGGCGGGAACTTCTCACCGTGGTGATGCTGGCCGCTCTGGGCGGGGCGGAACCCCAGGTACAGGCCCATGTGCTGGGGGCTGAAAAGGCGGGCAATTCCCGTGACCGCATCCTGGCGGCACTGGTACACGCCATGCCCTACATGGGGGTGCCGCGGCTGTTCAACGCCCTCAACGCCGCCCGCACGGCTTGGGATCAGGCGTAAATCCACAACGAAAAAGAACCGTTCCCAACCGGGGACGGTTCTTTTGTTTGCAGCAAACTCAGTTTTTCAGCGCCTGCATGGGGGCCGGGATGCGGCCGCCGCGATGGATCATCACGGCGGGGCTGTAACGGCTGATGGGCATGATCGGCGCATGGCCCAGCAGGCCGCCGAAGTCCAGCACATCGCCGGCTTCATGGCCAATGGCGGGGATCACGCGCACGGCGGTGGTCTTGCTGTTGACCATGCCGATGGCGGCTTCGTCGGCGATCAGGCCGCTGATGACCTCGGCGCTGGTGTCGCCGGGGACGACCACCATGTCGATGCCCACCGAGCAGACAGCCGTCATGGCTTCCAGCTTTTCCAGCGTCAGGCTGCCGCATTCGGCGGCTTTGATCATGCCGTCGTCCTCCGATACCGGGATGAACGCGCCCGAAAGGCCGCCTACATGGTTGGAGGCCATCACACCGCCCTTTTTGACGGCGTCGTTCAGCAGGGCCAGGCAGGCGGTGGTGCCGCAGCAGCCGCAGCTTTCCAGGCCCATCTCCTCCAGGATATTGGCTACGCTGTCGCCGATGGCCGGGGTGGGGGCCAGCGACAGGTCGATGATCCCGGCGGGCACGCCCAGCCGCTCGCTGGCCAGATTGGCCACCAGCTGGCCCAGCCGCGTGATCTTGAAAGCCGTGCGCTTGACCAGTTCGGCTACTTCGTCCATGGGGGCGTCCTTGGGCAGCTTGGCCAGCGCGGCGCGCACCGCGCCGGGGCCGGAAACGCCCACGTGGATCTCGCAGTCCGGCTCGCCGGGGCCGTGGAAGGCGCCGGCCATAAAGGGGTTGTCCTCCGGCGCGTTGCAGAACACCACCAGCTTGGCGTCGCCCATGCACATGTTGTCTTGGGTGCGCTCGGCGGTGTCACGGATGACCCGGCCCATCATGGCGACCGCGTCCATGTTGATGCCGGATTTGGTGGACCCCACGTTGATGCTGGAACAGACCAGGTCGGTCTCGGCCAGGGCGCGGGGGATGCTCTCGATCAGGCGGCGGTCGCCGGCGGAAAAGCCCTTGTGGACCAGCGCGCCGAACCCGCCGATGAAGTTGACCCCCACGGCCTTGGCGGCCCGGTCCAGCGCCTTGGCGTAGTCCACCGGGTCGGCGTCGGGGGCGGCCCCCAGCAGCATGGCAATGGGGGTGACGCTGATGCGTTTGTTGACGATGGGCACGCCGTACTCGGCGCTGATGCCGTCCACTACAGGCACCAGGTCCCCGGCCAGGCGCACGATCTTGTTGTAGATCTTTTCGCAGGCTTTGCTGCCGTCGGGGTCGATGCAGTCCAGCAGGCTGATGCCCATGGTGACGGTGCGGACATCCAGATTCTCCGAGGTCAGCATTTCGATGGTTTCCAGAATGTCATGGCTGTTGATGATTCTCATGGCGTTTCCCGTTCCCCCTGTCAGATGGTGTGCATGGCGTCAAAGACTTCCTGGCGGGTCAGGGTCACCTGCATGCCCATCTCCTGCCCCAGGGCGGCAAAGCGGTCGCCCACAGCGGCAGGGTCGATGGTGCAGCGGCTCAGGTTCACCAGCATGATCATGCAGAACATCTCCTGCATGATGGACTGGGAGACATCCTCCACATTGATGTTCAACTCGGCGCAAACGGCGCTGACTTTGGCGATGACGCCCACGGTGTCCCGGCCGATGACGGTGATAACAGCTTTCATAATACAACACGCCCCCTGTGTGCGCGGCCGGTGGAACCAACGGTGCGGGACCGCCCCGCCCGCCCGGGCCGCCTTCCGGCGGTCCGGCAGTGGTTCGCGGTCCCTGCGGGATCTGCATTTTTGCGCCGCGCGTATAAACTTCTTGTATTATAGCAGAGTTCGCGGGTGGGCGCAACCGCGCCCGGCATAAAAAACAGGGGGAGGCGGCGGGCCTCTCCCTGTTGTGTTGCGTATTACGGCAGTTCCGGCTCGTAGGCGGCCAGGCTGCGGGGCTTGCCCTCAAAGGCGATGGCGATGGCGTCGGGGCCGGTGTTGGCGCTGACGGCGGCCCCCAGTTTGAAGCAGCATACCGGCGGATGGCCGAAGGTCTTTTTGCAGAGTTTGACCAGCTCGTCGCGCCGGGCGTCGCTGGAGGTGTAGCCCACCATGTAGGGCATCTCCCGCACGTTGTCCACCCGGGTCTGGACCCACTTGACCATGGCGGGGATCACCGCCGCGTCGCCGCGCACCTTGGCCTCCACCGTGGAGATGCCGTTGGTCAGGCTGATGATGGGCCGGATGCCCAGCAGGTCGCCCACCACGGCGGCCGCCGCGCTGACGCGGCCGGACTTTTTCATCTGTTTCAGGCTGTAGGCCGACAGGCAGGCTTCCATGCAGTCCATCTTGTAGACCATTTCCTTGACGCAGGTGTCCAGTTCGCCGCCGTTGCGCACCTTGCGGGCGCACTCGCACAGGTACCAGCCGAACACCATCGAGTAGGTGTGGCTGTCCAGTACCTGGATGCGCAGGGTGTGGCCGGGGCGTTCTTCTTTCAGCAGTTCCACGGCCTTCCGGGCATTGTCGTAGGTGCTGGAGCCGGTGCTGTTGATGCTCAGGTGGATCAGGTCGGTGTAGCCCTCGTCCACATAGCGCTCATAGATCTCGCACCACTGCAGCTGGGTGATGGCCGCCGTCGTGGGCACGCCCTGCGCCTCCCGCATCATCTGGTAGAACTGGTCGTTGGTAAAGTCCCGGCGCTCGATATACTCTTTCCCATCGACATTGATGGGAAAGCCGATGATCTCGATCCCGTACTTTTCCGCAAGTTCCTGGGGAATATCGGCGGAAGAATCTGTCAGAAAACCGATCTTTCTCATTTTGCTACATCCTCGCTCCATTCGTACCGGGTCAACTGGCCCTGTGTTTCCAGGCCGGCAAAATCCCATTGCCGAAGCGCCTCATACACGCCGACTGCGACCGCATTGGAAAGGTTCAAACAGCGTTCCCCGCGGCGCATGGGCATGCGCACACAGTCTGCCTCGTGCCGGACCAGCAGTTCTTCGGGCAGGCCCGCGTCCTCGCGGCCGAATACCAGATAGGCGCCGTCCGGGTAGGCGACGTCCACATGGCGGCGGCGTCCCTTGGAGGTAAAGTAAAAAAACGGCCCGTTGTTCCGGTCGAAGAACTCCGCAAGGTCCTTATAACATGTTATATCAAGCTGGTGCCAATAGTCAAGTCCGGCACGCTTTAATTTTTTGTCGTCGATGGCGAACCCCATCGGTCCCACCATGTGCAGCCGGGCGCCGGTCACGGCGCAGGTGCGGGCCACATTGCCGGAGTTCTGGGGGATCTGTGGTTCTACCAGTACGATGTTGAGAGTCGGCATAGATTTCACTTCCTGTTTTTTCCGGCAGCGGCCCGGCGGGTCACTGCACCATCAGTTTCGGCAGGGCGGCTTCCAGCCAGACCCCCAGGCGCTCGTCGGCGCCCTCCGGGGTCGCGCGGATACAGTCCGCCACAAAAGCGGCGGCGGCCTGTACGGCAGCCTGGGGCACGTTGCCCTGCAGGATGCGCCCCACCAGCACCGCGCCGAAAATATCGCCGGTGCCGTGGTACATGCGGGGGATCAGCGGCGTTTTGACCGCGTACCCCTGCCCGCCGCGGGCTGCCCCCACGCAGCCGATGCAGCGCCCGCCGCCCAGCCCTGTCACGCCGGTGAGCACCACCTGGGGCGCCACGCGGGTCAGCCGGGCAGCCTGTTCCGCCGCCTGTTCGGCGCCGGCGACGCCGGGCAGCGGGTCCCCCAGCAGCAGGGCGGCTTCGGTCACATTGGGGGTGATGAGGTCGGCCTGACTGCACAGGGTATACATGGCGGGGACCATCTCGGCCCCCAGCCCTTTGTACAGGTGGCCGCCGTCCCCCAGCACCGGGTCCACCACCTTGAGGGCCTGGGGCCAGAGGGAAAACGCCTGTTCCACCAGTTTGGCCTGGGATGGGTCGGATAAGTAGCCGGAATAGATGCAGTCGAAACGCAGCCCCAGCCGCTGGTAGTGAGCCAGCGCCGCAGGGCCGTAGCCGGGGTTGGAAAGTTTGGCCGGGGTGCCCAGCCCGCCCGTATGGGAGGAGAGGACGGCCGTGGGCAGGGCAACGGCCTGTACGCCCAGGCAGGACAACACGGGAACGATGACCGAGAGCGCCGCCCGGCCGAAGCCGAGCAGGTCGTGGATGGCCAGTACGGTTTTTGGTGCGTTGGACATAGGCAGGGTCCCTTCTATCAAATCAGTTCGTTACGATTCTACCACAAACGAACGGACAAAAAAAGGCGTATCGGGGCGAAAGAAAACTTTTCCCCGTGGTTTTCGGGAAGTTTTCTGTATAATTGGGCGGGGGTGGGGCACACTGATCCTGTACCCAGGAAACGAAGGAGGCGTGTACGATGAATGTTTCCACGATGGCGACAGCGGCTGTGGGCCTGGCCGTCGGCGCGGCGGTGATGGGGCTGGCTACCCAGGACCGCCGCAAGATGCGCAAGACCGTCCACAAGCTGGCCAAAGGCGCAGAGCGGACGCTGGTCGATCTGGACAAGGCCGTGCAGCAGATGCACTGGTGAAAAAAGCTCCCGGCGTATGCCGGGAGCTTTGCTGTGCGGGGAAGGTCACAGGATGCGCACGCGGATGGCGGGTTCCAGGCCGCTGAGTTCGGCGGCCAGCGAGGCGGTGAGGTCGCCGGTCACATCCAGCAGCGTGTAGGCTACGTCCTTTTTGCTCTTGTTGACCATGTTCTCGATGTTCAGGTGTGCGGCTGTCAGCACCCCGGTAATGGCCGAGATGGCGCCCGGGGTGTTTTTGTGGATGATGCAGATCCGGCGCCCGCCCATACGTGGCTGGCTCACATCGGGCAGGTTGACGCTGTGGGTGATGTTGCCGTTTTTCAGGTAATCGCTGAGTTCGGCGGCCGCCATCACGGCGCAGTTGGTCTCGCTCTCGGGGGTGCTGGCGCCCAGATGGGGCGTGCACTCCACGCCCTTGACGCCCAGCAGCTCCTCTGTGGGGAAATCACAGAAGTAGTGGGCTACCTTGCCGCTGTCCAGTGCATTGAGCAGGGCGGCGTTGTCCACCAGTTCGCCCCGGGCAAAGTTCAGAACGCGCACGCCGTCTTTGCACAGCGAAAGCGTCTGCTCGTTGATGGTGTGGCGGGTGGTGGGCAGATAGGGTACATGGATGGTCAGATAGTCGCAGCGGGGCAGCATATCCCCCAGGGTGACGCAGTGCTGCACGCTGCGGGAAAGGCTCCAGGCGGCGTCGATGGAGATATAGGGGTCATAGCCCAGCACCTCCATGCCGAGGGCCACGGCGGCGTTGGCCACCCGCGCGCCGATGGCGCCCAGGCCGATCACGCCCAGCGTTTTGCCGCGCAGTTCGGGGCCTACGAACTGTTTCTTGCCTTTCTCCACCTCTTTGGCGATGGCGTCATGGCCTTTCAGTCCCTGGGCCCATTGCACGGCGGCGGCCATATTGCGGCTGCCGGCCACCAGGGCGCCTGCCACCAGCTCGGCTACGGCGTTGGCGTTGGCGCCCGGCGTGTTGAACACGACGATGCCGGCATTGGTGCAGGCGTCGATGGGGATGTTGTTGGTACCGGCCCCGGCGCGGGCGATGGCCAGCAGGCTCTCGGGCAGCGGCGTCTCGTGCATGTCGGCGCTGCGCACCAGAATGCCGTGGGGCGCGGCGGCTTCGTTGTCGATCTCAAACTGATTGGCGGGCAGTTTGGCCAGCCCGGCCGGGGAGATGGCGTTCAGCGTTTTGATGATGTACATTACAGACCGTCCCTTTCCCTTACTGATGTGCGGCGCGGAATTTTTCCATGAAGGCGACCAGCGCGTCCACGCCCTCGGCGGGCATGGCGTTGTAGATCGAGGCGCGCATGCCGCCCACCAGGCGGTGGCCTTTCAGGTTGACGAGGCCTGCCTCGGCGGCTTCGGCGCAGAACGCCTTGTCGGTCTCGGGATCGGGGCTGGTGAAGGTCACGTTCATCAGGCTGCGGTATTCCTTCTGTACAGGGTTGCGGTAAAAGTCCTGGCTGTCCAGGTAGTCGTAGAGCACCTTCGCCTTGGCGGCGTTGCGGCGGTGCATCTCCTCCAGGCCGCCCACTTCCCGCTCCAGGTAGTCCATTACCAGGCCGGTCATGTAGATGCACCAGCAGGGCGGGGTGTTGTACATGCTGCCGGCTTTCAGCAGCGTGGTGTAGTTCATCATGGTGGGAATCTGCTCCGGCGTCAGGCCCCTGGCGCTGCGGCCCAGCAGGTCCTCCCGCACGATGGCGACGGCCATCCCGGCGGGGGCGATGTTCTTCTGCACGCCGAAGTAGATCGCGCCGTATTTGCGCACATCCACCGGCTCCGAGCAGATCATCGAACTCATGTCCGCGATCAGCGGGATGCCGTCCACCTGGGGCACCTCGGTGTAACGGGTGCCGAAAATGGTGTTGTTCTGGCAGATGTGGATGTAGCTGGCCTGGGGGTCATAGTCGATGGCCTGCACGTCGGGGATATAGGTGAAATTCCTGTCCTTGCTGCTGGCGGCGATGCGGGCCGTGCCGAACTTGGCGGCTTCCTCGGCGGCTTTCTTGCTGAAATTGCCGGTCACCAGGTAATCCGCCGTGCCGGTGGTCATGAAATTCAGCGGGACCATGGCGAACTGCTGGGTGGCGCCGCCCTGGAAAAAGCCGATCTTGTAGTTGTCGGGAATGTTCAGCACCCGCCGCATGGCGGCCTCGGTGTTCGTGATGATCTCGTCGAACCATTTGCTGCGGTGGCTCATTTCCATCACGCTCATGCCGGAACCGTGGTAGTCCAGCAATTCCGCCTGGGCGGTTTTCAAAACAGCTTCCGGCAGCATCGAAGGCCCGGCGCTGAAATTATAAACTCTGGCCATTGTGTTTCCTCCTTCTCCTGGGTGCGCGGCGGCGCTTTCAGAGGGCGGAGAAACGCCCGCGCCGCAGAATATCCTTATTATAGAAGGCGGCCTGTCAGGCGGCAAGCGGGCAAAATCCCGAAAAAACAGGGAAAAACAGCGGTGTGTTTCTGTAAAACGGCAAACTGTCGCTGCATCAAACACAAAATCTACTACAAATGCAAAAGATTTGCGGCGTACACGCCAAAAAACGGCTTCATGTTTTGTGCAATATGCCTTCTAGACAAAACATATACTACAAATGTAAAATATAGAAAATAAAATTACTACAAATGTAGAGGGATCTGTATGCAACAGCTTTCGCGCAGTGAAGAACAGGTAATGGCAGCCCTTTGGGCCTGCGGGCGTCCGGCGACCCGGCGGGAAACTGCAGCGCATCTGCCGGCGGCGTGCCGCTGGGCGGACACGACGCTGCTGAACTTTCTGCTGCGGCTGGAGAAAAAATCCTTTGTCCGCCCCGAAAAGCAGGGCAACCGCAATCTGTATACGCCGTTGGTGCGCCGCCTGACCTACTGCGGTGCGGTCAGCGAAGCCCACCTGCAGACCCTGTACGGCGGCGACCTGCGGGCCATGGTGCAGGCGCTGGCGGACACCGGGCGGCTGGACTATGCAGGGATCGAACGGCTGCTGCGCTGGCTCGGGGAGTATCAGGCTGCCAACCCGGAATATGATTATGAGTGAGCGCCGCCCGCCGGAGCCTCCGGCTGCATCTCGCACATGTCTGGCCAGAAGCGTTTGAAAACATGCGTGGCCTGGGCGCGCTCGTTGCGGCGCTCCTCAATGGTCAGGGCGCGGAAAAAGCGCTTCCACAGCGCCTGCCAGCTTTCCTCGGCCTCGTCGGGGCCGGGGGCGTAGCGCTCCATGGCCAGGTACTGCACCTGCCCGCTGCGCCGCAGCAGCGCCGTGCCGTGTGTGGCGTCGAAGATCAAAAAATCCTCGTCGGGAAGCCGGCTGCAAAAATGCCCGCGCAGCAGAGGCAGCACAAAATGTTTGGGATGAATGACCGCGCCCAGCATGCCGTCCCGTTCTTCGAAGCGGAGGAACTCCACATAGCGGTGCGCTTCGGAAGTTACCGCGCGCTCCAGCGCGAAGGCGGCTGCAGCGTCGGCGTCCCCCAGCATCCGGGCGGCCCCGGGGCCGCGGTCGAAGCAGAGCCGGGCAAAGCGCAGCAGGCGCAGGTCCTTGCCCGGCACGGCGGCCAGAAAGCCGGTGGCGACCCGATCGCGGACCTCCGCCCCCAGCCGCTGCAGGCCGCGGGCCACCCGCTGCGCGCGGGCGGGGGCGGTGGCGATCTGCCGTATGCCGAACAGCGTCATTTGCCCCTCCTGGGGCGGGCAGACGGCGGCGGGGATCTCCCGGCGGGCAAAACTTTCAAAGATGCAACACAGGAACCCGGCGTAGCTGCCGTCGTAGTGGTAGGCTGTGTCGGTCACATACGCCTGGTAAGACATGTCAGCGCCTCCTGTCGGACCATCTGGGCCGCCTGCCGGGCCGCTACGCCGTGGTCGGCCAGTTCCTGTACGGCGGGGGCCGCGCAGTGCAGGGGGCGGGCCACAAAATCGTCCAGGCTCAACTGCTGTACCCCCACGGCAAAGGCTTTTGGGTCCAGCAGCGCGCCGGCGATCTCCGCCCGGGTGCCGCGGGCGGGCAGGCGGCCGCCGCAGGTGATGAAATACTGGGCGCGCTTGAGCACCACGCCGATGCGTTTGAGCTCCGCCATGCCCAGCCGCTGCATACGGCGGGCCTGCACGATGCGCAAAGCGCTCTTGGGGCCGATGCCGGGGACCCGCAGCAGTTCTTCCCGCGCGGCGGTGTTGACCTCCACCGGGAAAAATTCCGGGTGCCGCAAAGCCCACGTACATTTGGGGTCCAGATAAGGGTCGAAGTTCGGTTCGGCCTCGCTCAACAACTCGCGGGCGGAAAAATGGTAATACCGCAGCAGCCAGTCTGCCTGGTACAGACGGTGTTCCCGCAGCAGCGGCGGCCGGGTGGAAAGGGCGGGCAGGCGTTCGTCCTCCACCACGGGCAGATAAGCGGAAAAGAACACGCGCTTGAGCGCGTATTTTTTATACAGCGCCTCCGTCAGATCCAGAATGTGGCGGTCGCTTTCGGGGGTGGCGCCGATGATCATTTGGGTGCTTTGCCCTGCGGGGGCAAAAGCGGGCGCGCGCTTGTAGACGGCCAACTGGCGGCGGCTCTCGGCGCTCTTCACAGCGATCTGCCCCATGGGGCGCAGGATCGCGCTTTTTTTCTTGTCGGGGGCCAGCCGGAGCAGGCTGTTCTCGCTGGGCAGTTCGATGTTGACCGAGAGCCGGTCGGCCAGCAGACCGATCCGTTCCACCAGCAGCGGGTCGGCCCCGGGGATGGTCTTGGCGTGGATGTAGCCGTTGAAATGGTATTCTTCCCGCAGGATACGCAGCGCTTCGATCATCAGTTCCATCGTGCGGTCGGGTGTGCCCAGCACGGCGCTGGACAAAAACAGCCCTTCGATGTAGTTGCGCCGGTAAAAACCGATGGTCAAGCCGGCCAGCTCCCGCGGTGTGAAGGTGGCGCGCGGGCGGTCGTTCGAGCGGCGGTTGACGCAGTAGCGGCAGTCGTAGGAACAGGCGTTGGAATACAGCACCTTCAGCAGCGAGACGCACCGTCCGTCCGGCGTAAACGCGTGGCAGATACCGGCCGCCGCACAACTCCCCAGGCTGCCGCGCTGCCCGGGACGGTCCACGCCGCTGGAGGTGCAGGCTACGTCGTACTTGGCGCTGTCCGCCAGAATTTCCAGTTTTTCCCCCAGTTCCATCGCACTGTTCTCCTGAAAAAAGGGTATAAAAAATACAGCCCGCCGCATGTGTTTGTCTGACAAACGTGCTGCGGGCAGCAGGGTATGTGATCCGGTTTGAAAGTCCAAATTATAGGATAGGGACTTTGTTACAATACAAGTGTCGGGGGCGGGATCACCACTTGGCCTTCGTTTCCACGACCTTGCCGGCAATATACAGGTGATCCAGTTCCTCGCCCTTGATGACCAGTTCTTCGTAAGCGGGGTTGAAGGGGTGCAGGATAACGGAATTGCCGCGCTGGATGTACTTTTTCAGCGTGCCTTCGCCGTCGGTGCCGTAGACCAGCACGCCCAGGTCGCCGTTTTCCAGCGTGTTCTGGCGGTGGACCAGCGCCAGATCCCCGTCCGAGATACGGGGCTCCATGCTGTCGCCCTTGACCACCAGATAAAAGTAGTTCTGCGGGTCCTTCACGCTGGCGTATTCTTTGCCGTAGTCCTCCTCAAAAGCAAGGGCGCCGTACCCGGCGCGCACTGTGCCGACCACGGGGATCAGGCATTCGGTGTACCGGCTGAAAGCGTTGCGACCCACGGCAGGGGCGTCCTCCGGGTTCTGCTGGAGCCCCAGCAGAACGTCCGCCGTGGTGTCCAGGATCTCGGCCAGGCGCGCTACCGTCTGCGGATCGGGGGTGGAACGGCCGGTTTCCCACTTTCCAACGGCCTGCTGGGTGACCCCCAGGATCCGGGAGATCTCCGCCTGGCTGTACTTTTTGGCTTTGCGGGCCTGCTTTAAGCGATCTGCAAACATGGTGGTTCTCCTTACTTGTAAGCGGCAGGCGGCCTTCACGGTTGACCTGCGGGTATGAGCTTGTTCTCATTATACAACCGCATGTAGTCCTTGTAAAGAGAAAATTGCAAAATAATTCTAAAAAAAGTTGTAAAATTGCCCTTGACAACAACCAAAAGTAGTATTATGATGAGGTTATCAAACAACAAAACGTTGTTGCAAGAGGTGTGGTGCGGACGGCGGCGTCCGCTGGAAAAGGAGTGTGTACAATGAAACAGGCGTGGATCAAGGCGTTTGCCGGCAAACTGGCGGCGACGGGGGCGCTGCTGCTGTTTTTGGTTTTGGTCCCTTCTGCGGCGGCGGGGATGCTTCCGCTGTGGGCGGTCCTGCTGCTGGGGGCGGCCGGGGTGCTGGTTTTGAATGCGGCCTGCGGGGTGCTGCTGCCTGAAGAACATCCCGAACGGCAGCCTGCGGCACGGCCGCGCGAGGTGCCGCTGCAGGTGGTGCGCGGCGGGCGCGCAGCCTGATACGCGCCGGGGATTGCCGTTTGTCTGCCGTTGTGGTACAATGCCACAAAAAGGAGGCGTTGACGGTGAAAAAGGTGCTGGAAGTTTGTGTGGACAGCCTTTCTTCGGCCAGAGCGGCTGCGGCGGGCGGCGCGGATCGCTTGGAATTGTGCAGCGCGCTGGTGGTGGGCGGTTTGACCCCCAGTGTGGAACTGCTGGAGCAGATCCGGGAGAACTGCAGCCTGCCGGTGCGCTGCCTGATGCGGCCCCGCGCCGGGGATTTTTTATATGATGCGGAGGAACTGGACCTGCTCTGCCGCCAGATCCGGCGGCTGCGGGCAGCCGGGGCGGACGGCTTTGTGCTGGGAGCCCTGACGCCGGACGGCGCGCTCGATGTTCCTGCCATGGAGCGGCTGCTGGAAGCCTGCGGCGGGCGGCCGGTCACGCTGCACCGCTGCATCGATGTGTCCTGCGATCCGGAGGCGACGTACCGGGCTGCGGCCGGCCTGGGGGTGGATACCGTCCTGACCAGCGGCGGCGCGGCGGCGTGCGAGGAAGGCGTGCCGGTGCTGGAGCGGCTGCTGGCGCTGCGCGATGCGCAGAACGGCCCGGAGGTGCTGATCGGCGCAGGCGTTCAGGCGGCGGTGGTGCGAAGGCTGCGCGTTCGCCTGCCCGGCGCCTGTGCGTTCCACATGAGCGGCAAAGTGCTGCGGGAGAGCGGCATGCGCTTCCGCAAGGAAGGGGTCCCCATGGGGCTGCCGGGGCTGGACGAGTGGCATATCCAGCAGACCGACGCCGCTGCGGTGCAGGCGGCGAAAGCGGCGCTGGAAGAGCCGCTTCCATAAGCAGGGGAGGAAAAGCGGATGCAGGGCATACAGATACGCAAATGGACGCTTCAGGACAGGGACGCGCTGGTAGCGCTCTTCGCGGCGGCAGACCGGCGTTTTCTCTCGGACCGGCTGCCCGATCCTTATACGGAGAAGGACGCGGACTTCTGGCTGCGGCGGGTCTGTGAACAGGACGGCGCGGCCGGGATCTTCCGCGCTGTGACGGTGGGCGATGTGGTAGCGGGGTCGGTCTCCATCGAACAGAAGGAGGACGTATACCGTAAAGACGCCGACATCGGCTATTTCCTTGTGGGCGCGCAGTGGTCCAAGGGCATCATGACCGAAGCGGTCCGCCAGGCGTGTGACGCGGCCTTCCAGCAGCTGGACATTGTGCGGATCACAGGAGCGGTCTATGCGCCGAACCTTGCATCCCGCAGGGTGCTGGAAAAGAACGGATTCACACTGGAGGGCACCTTGCGCAGCGGGGTCTTCAAAGACGGCCGCCTGCAGGATTTGTGCCTGTACGGCAAGCTGAAAGGGCCGGACGCCGGCTGAAAGCTAACGATAGCAAAAGCAAACGCCTGGGCAGAAAAGGTTTCTGCTCAGGCGTTTTGTGGTGGAAAGCAAGGGGCTGCGGCCGATCAGTCGTCTGCGTAGGGATCGTCGAACAGGCTGACCACCGAAGTGGCGGCCAGGTCCGGCGCATTGTACTCGCGTATCGGTTCGGCCGGGGCAAAGTCGTCCTCCGGGGCGGACGGCCGGCGGCCCCGCCGGGTACGTCGGGGCCGTTCCGGCGGAAGTTCCTCTTCTGCAGAGCTGCGGGCGTCGTACAGGTCCTGGAAAGAATCCGGCACGTCCGGCGTCAGGTCCAGTTCTTCCAGCAGGCTCTGGATGGAGGCGCAGTCCTCCGGTACATCGGTCAGGCTTGCGCCGTAATGGCAGAACAGGACGGTTCCGTCCCGGTCCAGGATCAGCGTCAGCGGCAGCTGCTGCGGCGTGCCGCGGGCGGCGCGGTACCCTTGTTTCTTCGCTTCCCGCAGGATGCGCCAACCCTCCAGCGAGTAGGTCATCAGGGCGCTGCTGTTCTGCGGAATGTCCAGATGGTCGTACAGGACGCCGTCGGCGTCGCACAGCAGGGGATAGGGCAGCGTGTCGGGACCGATACTGTGGGACAGCTTATCGGCCCGGGAACGTACCACAAGCGCCAGCGCGCCGTCCTGTAAAGCGCCGAAGGTCTGCGCGTAGCGGCTGGCAAAAGTCCGGGTGATCGGGTGGCCGAAATTGGCCATGAAGATCAGCACCAACGGCGTTTTGGCTGCCAGCAGGTCGCGGAAGCGGTTTTGGGCGCTGTAGGGGGTATCGTATAAAAAGAAAGGCAGTTTGTCCCCCACGGAAATACGTTCGCCCACAGATCCCCCCTCCTTTCCAGTTATTAACCACCCAAAAACCCGGACAGGGAGCCCCGTCCGGGTGGAATTTCAAAAACCCCGCTTGGCCGTCTGCAGCCAATCAAAACCTACCGGTACAGGCAGGTGGGTGCCCTGCGGGCGCGTTCGCGCTCCCTTCTTCCGCCGAAGCGGGAGGTCTGCGTTCCGGCGCCCGACGCAAGCTCCCAATATTTGATTAGTAGGATTCTATAAAGGCTGCAACAAATCGCACCGCGCAGGGATGCGCACGCTCGATCAGTCCAACTCCGAATCGTCGATGTCGTACATCGCCCGCAGGCGTTCCTCGAACACTTTGCCGACGGTGAGCAGTTCCTCGTCATCGTCCACAATGTCCATATATTCGCCTTCTTCGTCGGTGCCGATGCGCATCAGGATCAGTTCGGCATCCTCCTGCAGGCTGTCCGGGTCCGCCTGATAGGGGATCACGGCCAGATAGCGGGTGCCGTTGACTTCGGTCGCGTCGATGACTTCAAAGGTGACTTCCTGCCCGTCCTCATCCTCAAGGGTGAGCAGATCGGGAGAAGCTTCTTCCAGCATTTCGGGGCTCAGTTCGTCAGACATGATGGTCCCTCCTGTGTGGGAATTTTTACTGTCTCTAGTGTACCTTTTTTTTCTTAAAACGTCAAGGGTGTTCACAGGGCGGAAAGTGTGGTATACTACAGGTAACTGGTATTTTTTGTATTCCGGGAGGATCTGCCATGAAAAAGACCGTCTGTGTGGCCCTGGCCCTGCTGCTGGCCCTGCTGTGCGGCTGCGGCGGCAATGGAAAGAGCGTGCCGTCCCGCGCCGGGGTCACCAGTGAGGAGCGGCAGTTCACGGCGCCGTCCGACGGGGACCTGATCGCCATTTTCACCACCAGCCTGGGGGAAGTCCGCGCGGTGCTGTACCCGGACGCCGCGCCAATGGCCGTCTACAATTTCGTGGGGCTGGCCCGCACGGGATACTATGACGGCACGGTGATCTGGCGCAGCCAGTACGGTTTTGCCGTGCAGGGGGGCGACGCTACAGGCACCGGCACGGGCGGCTCCACGATCTGGAGCAACAACCCCTACCCGCTCGAAGCGGACGCCGGGCTGAAACATTATGCGGGCGCGCTGTGCGCCGCCTTTGCCGCCGGCGGCGATGTCAGCGGCGGCAACAGCCAGTTCTACTTTGTAACGGCGCTGCCGGACAGCGTGGATGCAGCCCGGCAGGAGGAGATGGCCACCCAGGGGTACAGCGAAGCGCAGATCGCCGCCTATGCCGCGGCGGGCGGCCTGCCTTACCTGGACAACACCGATACGGTGTTCGGCCAGGTTTATGCAGGCATGGATGTGGTCGACGCCATGGCCTGCGTGGATACGGTGCAGGACGAGGAAGGCAATGAGACCTGGCGCCCCACCGAGGAAGCGGCCATCACCATTGATCACGTGACGATCGCCACCTATCCCGGCCCCACGGCGGAAGAACTGGCCGCCCAGAGCGGGGACGCCGGTTCGGAAGCTTCGTCGGAGGCGGTGGGCTGAACCCCCCTTCTGCTCTTAGCATATGCAAAAAGATCCCGAAGAACGCTTGGCGGATTTGCCAAAGTTCCCCGGGATCTTTTGGTATTTATGCTGTTATTTTTTGGAGTTGCCACCCATGCGGCGGTCCCGGCCCGCGTAAGCGGCCAGCGCTTCGTCGAAGCAGGATTTGGTGAAATCCGGGAACAGCACCGGCGTGAAGTAGAACTCGGCGTAGGCGCACTGCCACAGCAGGAAGTTGGACAGCCGCTGTTCGCCGCTGGTGCGGATCAACAGGTCCACCGGCGGCAGGCGGCGGTAAAGGTGCTGTTCCACCGTGGATTCGTCGATGCTGTCGGGGGAAAGCGTCCCGGCCCGGACCTCCCGCGCCATGGCGCGCATGGCGTCGGTCAGCTCGGCACGGCTGCCGTAGTTCAGGCAGAAATTGACGATGCCCTTGCGGTTGTCTTTCGTCAGGTCCATCATATAGTCCATGGCATCCAGGACCCGGGGCTGCAGCCCTTCCCGGCGGCCGCTGAAAAGGACCTGGCAGCCGCGCTCGTTCATCTCTTCGGTAAGGGTGCGGAAATTGTTGGCGAAGAGGTCCATCAGGTAGGAGACCTCTTTGGCGTCCCGGGCGAAGTTTTCGGTGGAAAAAACGTACAGCGAAAGGACCTGCACGCCGCAGTCTGCGACGGCGTAGCGGGTGATCTCTTTCAGGCGGTCGAAGCCGGCCTTATGCCCCAGGCTGGCGGGCATCATACGGTTGCGGGCCCAGCGGCGGTTGCCGTCCACAATGATGGCGGCATGGGTCGGGATACGGGAATTGACATCGGCAGGCATGGCGATACTCCTTTACGGTTGAGGGGACGGGACGGAGGGCAGCACCTGTTCCGGCGGCGTTTCGCCGGGGTGATGGGCGCGCCAGTTGAGAAAACTTTCCAGAAGGACCGCCGCGGATACCGAATCCAGGCGGGCTTTGCGCTTTTGGCCAAAGGTGTCGTTCCCGGCCAGGATGGCGGCGGCGGAGACGGTGGTGCGCCGCTCGTCCCACAGCACCACGGGCCGCCCGGCAGCGTCTGCCAGACGCTGGGCAAAGCGGCGGCTCCTGGCGGCACGGGCGCCTTCGGTGCCGTCCATGTTTTTCGGCAGGCCGCACACAAGGCCCTCGGCGCCGCGCTGGGCGGCGGCCTGCGCCACGGCGGCGGCCACTTTGTTCATGCTTTTTTCTTCGATCTGCGGGGTGATGGGGCTGGTGATGATCTCGGCGGCGTCACAGCCGGCCAGCCCGGTGCGGGCGTCGCCATAATCCACGGCAAGCCATTTCATGCGGGCATCTCCTTTGCGGCGTTTGCACCAGTATAGCATGTTTGCCGGAACAACGCAAATAAAAAACGCCCTGTTTCCAGGGCGGTGGGAACTCACAGGCGGCCGTGAGGCAGGCGGCGGCGCAGCTGCAGGGTCAACAGGGCGGCCAGCGCGATCTTGACGGCGTCGGCCGGCAGATAGGGCAACACGCAGAGGCCGAGCGCTACAGGAAGCGGGCTCTGTGTCAGAACCACGAACCAGAGGGTGCCCAGCGCGTAGCAGGCGGCACAGCCGATGGCCATGGCGGCGCACAGCGGCCAGAACCGGCGGCCGAAACGGCGGGCCAGCAGGCCGGTGAGCAGGGCGGCCAGGATATACCCGACGGCATAACCGCCCGTTTTGCCGAAGATGGCGGCAGGGCCGCCCTGGAACCCGGCAAGGACCGGGACGCCGACAGCCGCCAGCGCTACGTAGACCGCCATGGAGGCCATGCCGCGGACGGGCCCCAGCAGGCTGCCCGACAGGCAGACCGCAAAAATTGCCAGATTGATGGGAACGCCCCAGGGCATGGGGAGGGCGATCTGGCTGCAGACTGCCGTCAGCGCCGCGAAGAGGGCGCACAGGACCAGGCCGTGCACGCGGGGGGAGGGATCGGCACGCATAGGGGAACACCTCGCTGTCAAAATAGAATCCTGGGATTTATTGTAACGCAAAAGCGAGGGCCGTGTCAAATCAAACGGAACGTGGATCAGGCAAGGAAAAAGAAAAGGGACCCGCCGCAGCAGGCCCCTTTTGGTTTTGTCAGAGCGCGGAAGATCAGCGCTGGATACGGCCGGAACCGTCGCCGCCCGCCAGTTTCTCGACCTCGGAGACGGTGACCATGTTGAAGTCGCCCTCGATGGAGTGCTTCAGCGCAGAAGCCGCCACAGCGAACTCGACGGAATCCTGGGTGGACTTGCCGCTCAGCAGGGCGTAGATCAGGCCCGCGCCGAAGCTGTCGCCGCCGCCCACGCGGTCGACGATGCGCAGTTCGTACTTCTTGCTGAAGGCGTACTCGTCGCTGGCAACGTCGTAGAGCATGGCGCTCCAGCCGTTGTCGGAAGCAGAATGGCTCTCACGCAGGGTGATGGCCACCTTCTCGAAGTGGAACTTGTCGGCCAGCTGCTTGGCAACGCTCTTGTAGCCTTCACGGTTGATCTCACCGGCGTAGATGTCGGTGGCCTCGGCCTCGATGCCGAACACGTCCTTGGCGTCCTCCTCGTTGGAGATGCAGACGTCCACGTACTCGCACAGCTTGCTCATGGCTTCGCGGGCCTGCTCACGGGTCCACAGCTTGCCGCGGTAGTTCAGGTCGCAGCTGATCTTGCAGCCGTGGGCCTTGGCGGCCTTGCAGGCGGCCAGGCAGATCTCGACCACATTGGGGCCCAGGGCCGGGGTGATGCCGGTGAAGTGGAACCAGTCCACGCCCTCGAAGATGGCGTCGAAGTCGAAGTCGGCCACGGTGGCGTCGGCCATGGCGGAATGGGCGCGGTCATAAATGCAGACCGAGCCGCGCTGGGAAGCGCCCTTCTCGTTGAAGTAGATGCCCACACGGTCGCCGCCGCGGGTGATCTTGCTGGTGTCGACGCCGTAGCGGCGCAGCGCATTGACGCCGGCCTGGCCGATGGCATGGGCAGGCAGCTTGGTCACGAAGGCGACGTCGGCGCCGTAGTTGGCCAGCGAGACGGCCACGTTGGCCTCGCCGCCGCCGTAGGTGTACTGCAGCGTGTCGGTCTGCACAAAGCGCAGATGATCGTAGGGCTGCAGGCGGATCATGATTTCACCAAGAGTAACGACTTTCATGGAGAACTCCTTTTATCTTGAATTTTTGTAAAACGGGGTAGGGGAGCGGCTCAGCGCTGCACCAGATGGATGGCAAAGCCGGCGACTTCATCAGCCAGGTAGATGGCGATGGTCTTGCCGTCCTTGACGTTCTTGCTGTCCAGATCGAACTTGACGCCGCGGCGGCCCAGATGGTAGACGGCGCGGTCCACGTTGTTGGTCAGGATGGCAATGTGGCCGTGGGTGCCGCGGCCCGGCTTCTTCATGATCTCGAATTCCTTCTTGCCCACGAAGATGCTGCTGTTGCCCGGCTTGACGGCCATGCTCAGCAGGGTGCCGATGGTCTCGGCAGTCTTGGCGGCCTCAGCCTCGTCGGCGCAGTTGATGCCGATGTGGCCCAGTTCCAGGCCCAGCATGGTGTCCACGGCCTCGCGGCTCATGGCGGTGATCTCATCCCAGGCGCCGGCCTTGATCTTGTCGCTCTTGCACATCCAGGTGCCGCCCACGGCCACGATCTGGTTGTAGCCCAGGTAGTTGTTCACGTTCTTGGCGTTGACGCCGCCGGTGCACATCCATTTGCAGGTCTTGAGCGCCGCGCCGATGTTTTTGAGCATGTCCACGCCGCCGTTGGCCTCGGCCGGGAAGAACTTGACCACTTCGCAGCCCATATTCATGGCCTGCTGCATCTCGCCGGCGGTGGCGGTGCCGGGCATCATGAGGCCGCCCTTGTCGATGACGTGCTGGCAGACTTCCGGGTCAAAGCCAGGCGCAACGATGAAGGAAGCGCCCGCGGCCATCGCGCGGTCCGCCTGGTCGGTGGTCAGGACGGTGCCGGCGCCCAGCAGCATCTCGGGCAGTTCTTCGTGGATCTTCTTGATGCACTCTTCCGCGCAGGCCGTGCGGAAAGTGACTTCGGCGGCAGGCAGGCCGCCGTCCATCAGGGCCTTGCACAGGGGCAGGGCTTCGTCCACGCTGTTGAAGGCGATGACCGGAATGATGCCGATTTCGTACACACGCTGTAAAACAGAATTCATAGCAATTCTCCTTCACTTGTTCTGTGCACGGCCGCACCGGGCTCCCGGCGCGTACCTGCGCACTTGGTTACTATAATTATATCCACACCGGCGGGGTGCGTCAATCGGTCAAAATAGACAGCAAAGAGTGAATATTTATGGTTGCCTATGCCGAAAATTCCGTAATCCGGCATGAGTCTTGCAAAAAAGTACGATTCCTGCTATAATCGTTCCATGATGCGGAACGGCCGCGCGCGCAGGCTGGAACCGGGCTAAATGTGAACAAAATGTTAAATTTTGAGGAGCGTGATCCCATGCCGGAAAAAAGCGGAGTGCAGAGCGTCGAACGGATCTTTGCCCTGATCGAGCGGTTGGCGGCGCACCCCGGGGGCGCCAGCCTGCAGCTGCTCGCCCAAGATACCGGGCTGGCAAAAAGCACGGTGCACCGTCTTTTGAACAGCCTGGTCCAGCTGGGATATGCCGGGCAGGACGCCGAGAGCGGGCATTACCGGCTGACGCTGAAGATGTTTGAACTGTCCAGCGGCATCGTAGACCGGATGGACATCATGGGGGTAGCCCGGCTGCATCTGGAACGGCTGGCCCAGCGCACCGGCGAGGCGGTGCATCTGGTCATCCGGGACGGGCGCGACATCGTCTACATTTATAAGACCGAGAGCGGGCCCATGCGGATGTCCAGCCGGGTGGGACTGCGCAGCCCCTTGTACTGCACGGGGGTGGGCAAGGCCATCCTGGCGACGCTGCCGCCCGCCGAGGTGGAAGCCGTCTGGAACGGCAGCCGCCCCAAAAAGCTGACGGGGCGCACGGTGGCGGACCTGCCCCATCTGCAGGCGCAGCTGGAGGAGGTGCGCGCCAACGGATATGCCATCGACGATGAAGAAAACGAACTGGGGGTGCGCTGCGTGGCGGTGGCGATCCCCGGCGCGGACGGCCGGGCAGAGACCGCCTTTTCCATCAGCGGCCGTGCGCCCTACATGACGGCGGAACGCATCCGCCGCGTGGCGGACCTGGCGATGGAATGCCGCACCGACATTTTGGCGGACCTGGGCGTGGCCCGACGGGACTAAGAGGGCGAAACGCTCCGCCCGCATCGGGGAAGCCGGGAGGGCTGCAAAACCGCCGCCCCCGTCCAGACATACGGCAAACAGCCCGCAGGGAACGCAGTTCTGCCTTCCTTGCGGGCCGTTTACTGTCTATGGGGGGCTGAATCCCGCACCGGGCGCTGCGGGGCAGGCAGCCGCCTGCTTACTCCGGGTGGAAATTTTCCAGGATGCGCAGCATGGTGTCCAGGCTGCGCTCGTTGAATTCCAGGATCAGGATGTCGCAGGCGGGGGCCTCGGCGATGGCCGGGTCAAAGGTGTCGATGTGTTCCCGCCAGCAGCTGGCAAAGCGGTCTTCCAGATACGGCATGTAGGCTTCGCTGAAAGAATCCCCGATCACCCGCACCACCCGCTCGTCCCGGGGGAAAAGCGTCTCGTAACCGGGCACGGTGTAGCGCACCTCTTCCGGCAGGACGGCGTACAGCGCGGCCACGTTGGCCATGTCGCCGGTAGTGGTGCCGTCGGATGTGACGGTATACTCCTCGGGGGCGAGGGTGGGCAGGCCCAGCGCTTCCAGCACGCCGTCCAGCCCGATCAGCGCGCCCAGTTCGTTCCAGTGGGTGTCGGTCTTGTAGTAGAGCAGCCGCTCCGGGTACAGCCGCGCCTGACTGCGCAGCGTCTCGTACTGCCAGACCACCGGGACCGTGGTGTGCAGGCGCAGGTATTCGACCATCAGATCGGTGCGGTTCTGCTCATTCACGATGGGGTAGCCGGCGGGCATGTATTCGCGGTAGATGCGGTCTTTGCTGGGGGTCAGGTCCAGCACCAGCTGGCAGCCGTTCTCGGCCAGATCGTCGTGTAAGATCTGCAGGGCGGCGCTGGCTTTGGCCAGCGTTTCGGGGCTGTCGTTGACCGCCGTCAGGCCCTGGTAGTTGGCCATCGGCTGCGCGGCGGTGGGGCCGTCCTTATAGAACAGCCAGCCGTCTTTGCCGGGCAGGACCTGGTCGCTCTGGCTGGTGCCGAACAGCCGGTAATCCAGGCCGGCGTCCAGCAGTACGAACTGGTAGCGGAAAGGGGAATTGTCCACAAAGAAGTTGTCCAGGTTCCGCGGTAGTTCCGAAAGGGGGCTTTGCAGCACCTGGGGCAGACCGGTCATCAGGCGGTTTTCGTGGCTGTCCATCGAGAGCTGCTTGGAAAAAATGTTGAACACGGCAAAGGAAAGGCCCAGCACCGCGCAGAAAAGAACGGCAAAAACAGCTTGCGCCAGTTTTTTCATAGGTGGTCCCTCCTCAGAACTGGAAATAGATGAAGGCGCTGTACGTGCCGGCGGTCACCCGCATCAGCCCCAGGAACAGCAGCGCCAGCAGCCAGAGCATCATCACGGGGCCGGGGGCCTTCCTGGAGCAGAGCGCTTCCTTCAGGCGTGGGATCATGGCCTGCAGCGGCCCGCAGAGCAGCGCCGCCAGCGCCAGGATCAGCAGCAGCTTGGCGTCGGCAAAGGCGGCCAGCGTATAGCCGGGGGCGCCTTCCTGCCAGCGGAAGATCCCGGCCAGCGCGGTCAGGCCTTCCCGCAGGCCGGGCGCGCCGAAGAGGATCAGGGTGAAGTAGAGCGCCAGCAGCGTATACAGGTGGCGCAGCACGGCGGGCAGTTTTTCCAGCAGGCTGCGCAGGCCCAGGCGCTCGGCACACAGCAGCAGCCCGTGCAGCAGGCCGAAGACCACATACTGCCAGGCGGCGCCGTGCCACAGGCCGGTGAGCACAAAGACCACCAGCAGGTTGCGGCAGGTGCGGGCGGTACTGCAGCGGCTGCCGCCCAGAGGGATGTAGACGTAATCCCGGAACCAGCTGGAAAGCGTGATGTGCCAGCGCCGCCAGTATTCGCCCACGGTGCGGGCCAGATAGGGGTAGTTGAAGTTCTCCGGCAGTTCCAGCCCGAAGAAGGCGCCGATGCCGATGGCCATATCGCTGTAGCCGGAAAAGTCAAAGTACAGCTGCATCATGTAGGCCGCGTAGCCCAGCACCAGGATGGGGGCGGGCAGCGTGGCGGCGGGCACCGAGGTCACCCGCTGATAGATCAGCGCCAGCTGGTCGGCGATGACAGCCTTTTTGGCCAGACCGAAAACCAGCCGCTTGATACCGTAGCAGAAGCGGTCCAGCGTGACCTGGCGGGCCTCCGCGCGGGGGTCCAGCTGCGGCAGCTGCTGCCCGTACCGCACGATGGGACCCGAAGGGCCGTGCCCGAAGAAGGCGAGAAACACGAAAAAACGGACGGGGTTGCGCGCAGGTTCCACCCTTCCGGCGGCCACATCGGCGCAGTAGCCGATGGAGGTGAACAGGTAGAAGCTGATGCCCAGCGGCAGGGCGGGGGCGAACACCGGCAGCAGGCCGGGAACGAAGAAATTGACGCTCTCTGCGGCGAAGGCTGCATATTTGAAGGCCAGCAGCACCGCCAGGTCGGCGGCGGTCAGCAGCGCCAGCCAGCGCCGTTTGTGCGCCGCGCGCCCCAGCACCAGGCCGCCGGCCCAGTTCAGGGCGGCGAGCCCCACCAGCAGCAGCGCGCCGCGCAGCCCTGCCCAGGCAAAGAACAGCAGGCTGAAGGCGCACAGGACGCCGTTGCGCATCCACCGGGGCAGGATGTGGTAGACGGCCAGTGCCAGGGGCAAAAAGACAAAAAGAAATTGTACCGACGAAAACGCCATAGATCCGCTCCGCAACTTTCATAAAAAATTTACATCTGTTACCATTATACGGTGTGTTTGCCGGTTCGGCAAGCGGTACAGACAAAGATTTCCGCCTTTTTTCGTGCCAATGCGGCAAGGGCCGCCCCGCCAAAAGCATGGACAACCCGCGCCAAAGGGACTATAATGTAAAAAACGGAGCGATGAGCATATCGGACAGGAGGGGACCGATGGAAAACCTGATCTTCGGCGCCTTTGCCACGCTGGAAGGTTACCGCGAAGGGGACAGCGCCAACCTGGGGCGGGCGGCCTACGACCGCTGCACCGTGGTGGCGCTGTGCAGCGCCAAGGCGCAGAACCCCGGCTGTACGGTGGCGCTGGTGACCAACGCCCCGCCGCCGCAGCCCTTTCTGGGCCAGCTGAAGGAAGCCGGGGTGGAAGTCTGGGACTGCCCGTTCACGGCCTACCGCGTCCCGGCGGAGACGAACTGGGCCCTGGCCTACTACAAACTCTGCGCCATGGACTGGGTGCTGGCCAACCGGGACTTTGCCCGCGCGGCCATGATCGACCTGGATACCTACACCCAGTACCCGCTGGACGACCTCTGGCGGGAAGCCGGCGAGGCCGTGCTGTTCTATCAGGTGCCCCATGCGGCCGGGCAGGGCATGGCGCAGGCGATCTCCCGCATTTATGATGCGGTCTGCCCCGAGGGCGCGCCCCATGTGCTGACCCATTTCGGCGGCGAGCTGGTGGCGGGCAGCAAACCCCGCCTGCAGGCCCTGATGGAGCACTGCCGCCACTATTTCACGCAGATGCAGCAGGCGGGCATCACACCCCGGGAAGGGGACGAAGCCGTCTGGTGCGGCGCCGCCTACCGCAGCCTGCTGGCCGGGCAGCCGGTGCGGGCCGCCAACGCTTATATTTTCCGCTACTGGCTGGGCGGGCGGTTCTATTTTGTATCCACCAACTACGTGCTGGACCCGGTGTGCATCCTGCACCTGCCCGGCGCAGCCAAGGAGCGGCAGCTCAGGCTGCTCTACCGCAGCTACAGCCGCAAAGGGGTGTTCCCGCCGCCTGCGCGGGTGCACCGCCTGTGCTGCCTGCCTGCCGCCCGCCCGCCGCTGCTGGCGACGCTGCGCGTGCGGCTGCTGGCACGCCTGCCGGACTAGACCACAGGAGGAGACCATGGCGAAACGCAATGCCAAAGACCTGACCCAGAGGCTGGAGACGGTCATCAAGAACCTGATCCCCCAGCGCGGGCAGAACGCCGACGAACTGGGGCCGATGATGCGCGCCATCAAGGCGGTCCATAGCGTCACCGGCAGCACCTCCACCCTGCCGGAAGATCTGGAACGCCAGCGTGCCGCCCAGGAACTTTTCGGCCGCCTGGTGACCCCTGCCTTCGGCATCCGCAGCGACGGGCTGACCGTCGGCAGCATCCCGGCGGAGTGGGTCAGCCTCGAGCATGGCCATGACCGCCGCCACGCTGTGCTGTACTGCCATGGCGGCGGCTATACCTGCGGCCAGCTGGGCTACGCCCGCATCCTGGCCAGCAAGCTGGCCTTCTGCACCGGGTTCGACGTGCTCTCCTTCGAGTACCGTCTGGCGCCGGAGCACCGCTACCCGGCGGCGCTGGAGGATGCGCTGGCCCTGTGGGATTACCTGATGTATATGGGCTACGGCGCGCGGGATGTGGTTGTGGCGGGGGATTCCGCCGGCGGCAATCTGGCGCTGGAACTCTGCCTCAAACTCAAGGCACAGGGCCGTGCGCAGCCCCGGGGCCTGCTGCTGTTCAGCCCCTGGACCGATATGACGGCCAGCGGCAAGAGCTACCGCGCCTGCCGGGACCTGGACCCCATGCTGACGCGGGAATATGTGGAAGCCGTGCGGGAAGCCTACACCGGCCCCGACGCGGACTGGGCCGAGCCCTGCTACAGCCCGCTGTTTGCCGACCTGCGCGGCCTGCCGCCCGCGCTGATCCAGGTGGGCACCAATGAGATCCTGCGTTCGGACAGTGAGCGGCTGGCCGAAGCGATGCAGAAAGCGGGCGGCTACGCCCGGCTGGAAGTTTACGAGGACTGCTGGCATGTGTTCCAGCAGATGCCGATCCACCGCGCGGAGGTGGCAATGGAGTCCGCGGGCCGGTTCGTACAGCGGTTGATGTGACCGCCCGGCCGGGAAAGGGGAGTAGGAATGGCGCCGTCATGGTATAAAGTGGATAATGTCGCCAAAGTGTTTCTGGCCACGACGAGCCGCCGGGACCCGCGGGTGTTCCGCCTGTCCTGCACGCTGACCCGGGAGGTGGACCCGGACCTTCTCAACGAAGCCCTGCGCCGCACGGCGCAGGAGTGGCCGCAGTTCCAGGTGACGCTGCACCGCGGGCTGTTCTGGCATTATTTTGAATCCACAGACCAGGTCCCGGTGGCGCGTCAGGAGCGCAAGACCCCCTGCGCGCCGCTGTACGTGCCCGAACGGCGGGACCAGCTGCTTTACCGGGTGAGTTACTTCGGCGCGCGGATCAACCTGGAAATGTTCCACGCCATGACCGACGGCAACGGGGGATTCCTCTTCCTCAAATCCATTGTGCGCAACTATCTGGCGCTCCAGAATCCCGGCGCGCTGGAACAGGTGCCTACGCCCAACGGCGCCTCGGAGGCGGATCTCGAACAGGACAGTTTCCGCAACTTTTACGGCGGCACCCGGCGCGCCGGCGCCGCCCGCCTGCCCAAAACGTACCATCTGCACGGCGCCCGCCTGCCTTACGACCAGCTGCAATATTTTGAGGGGCACCTCAGCCTGTGCCAGCTGTTGGCGCGGGCGCGGGGGCTGGGGGTCTCGCTGACCAGTTACCTGGGGGCGTCCCTCATGCTGGCCGTCTATGCCGAAATGCCTGCGCTGGAACGGCGGCGGCCCATTTCCATCAGTCTGCCGGTGAACCTGCGCCATTACTACCCCAGCGAGACGGCGCGGAACTTTTTCAACTCGGTCTACGTGATCCTGACGCTGAACGACGGCGATACGCTGGAAACAGTGGCCCCGGCTTTCGATGCAAAACTCAAGGAAGTCCTGGCGCCCGAGCAGGTGAAAGCCCAGATGGATGAATACGAAAAACTCGAACATATGCCCGGCATCCGCCCGGTGCCGCTGTTCATCAAGAACGCGGCGGTGCGCTTTTTCAACCGGCTGGAGGAGCGGCATGTGACGGCGGTGCTGTCCAACATGGGGCGGATCGAGGTGGATGAAGCCCTGCAGCCGTATATCCGGCGGTTTTCCGCCTTCTCCAGCTGCGACGGGCTGTTCACCTGCGTGTGTTCCTACGGGGACGATCTGGTGCTGGGCACCGCCTCGGCGCTGCGCAGTACCAACGTGCTGCGCAGGCTGTACCGCGGGTTCGCCGCCGACGGCCTGGCTGTAACGCTGTATGCCACGGAGGTGGAAAAATGAGGACCTGCCCGCACTGCCACATTGCGATCGGCGGCGACAGCGAGTATTGCCCGCTGTGCCAGAACCGCCTGTCCGGTCCGGCGGAACCGCCCTGGTGGCCCCACCTGACGGCCCCTGTGCACCGCTTTGCGATGCTGTACAAGATCGTGGCGTTTCTGCTGCTGGCCGGCACCGTGGTGGCGGCGGCAGTGGATTTCCTGCTCATTGAAACGCCCCACCGCCACGGCAGCCTGCTGCTTCTGGTGTGGGTGCTGGCGGCGCTGCTGGTGCTGCGCGGGGTGCTGCGCCGCCGCTATAACGGCCCGCGGCAGGTCTTTCTGCTGTTGCTGCTGGTCTCCGGCCTGCTGATCTTCACCGATTGGTTCAACGGCTACACCGGCTATAGCGTGGATCTTGTCATCCCCATTCTGTGCAGTGTTACGCTGGTCTGCAACTTCATCTTCGCCTTCTGGCGCAGCCGCTTCACCCGCAACGCGCTGGTCTACCTGCTGCTGAACATCGGCGTAGGGGTGCTGCCCTACCTGCTGCTGGCGTCCCGCATCGGGGACGGGGAAGTCAGCACCCACAGTATCCCCTGGGTGGTCTGCCTCATCATCAGCGTCATCACTTTCCTGGGGCTGCTGATCTTCCAGGGGCGGGAACTGCGCAGCGAACTGGAAAAACGCCTGCACATGTGATTTTTGAACGCAAAAAGACCCGGACGGTGAACCGCCCCAGATTGTGCAGACAGCACAAAAAGAGCCCCTGGGCAGGAATATTCAGTTTTAGCAGGAGAGGCGCAGCGTCAGCGGCGCTACTCCTGTTTTGCTTTGGATGCGCTCGTGGTTGTAAAAA
>DXBF01000067.1 GCA_019116705.1 Candidatus Gemmiger avistercoris | reverse complement strand
ACATGGACCGCCGGTTCGCCCTGCCCGGCGAGGCGGCCCGCATCTGCGTGCTGGATACCTTTGTGGCCATCTGCGCGGGCCTCATCATCTTCCCGGCCTGCTTTACCTTCGGGGTATCGCCGGACTCCGGCCCGCAGCTGATCTTCGTCACGCTGCCCCACGTGTTCCAGAACATGGCGGGCGGCCGCCTGTGGGGCGCGCTGTTCTTCCTGTTCATGACCTTCGCCAGTTTCACCACCGTCATCGCGGTGTTTGAAAACCTGATCGCCACCGTCATGGACCAGTTCGGCTGGACCCGCCGCAAGACCTGCCTTGCAGGGGCTGCCGCACTGATCGTCCTCGGCCTGCCCTGTGCGCTGGGCTTCAACCTGCTCGGCGGGGTGCAGCCGCTGGGACCCGGCAGCACCATTTTGGACTTTGAGGACTTCCTCGTCAGCAACCTGCTGCTGCCCGTCGGCAGCCTGATCTACCTGCTGTTCTGCGTCAGCCGCTGGGGCTGGGGCTTCGGCAATTACCTGCAGGAATGCAACACCGGCGACGGGCCCAAGATGCCCCGGGCGCTCAAGATCTATTTCCAGTTCATCCTGCCCCTCCTCATCGCGGCCATCCTGATCCAAGGGCTGCTGTGACCGGCCGGACCAATACAAAAAGCAGCTGCCTGCGGCAGCTGCTTTTTGTTCGTTCAGGGCAGTTTTTCCGCCAGCCAGCGGTGCATTTCGGCCCGCATGGCGGCAAAGGCTTCGGCGGTGGCAGGGTTCGCGGTAGGAAAGTCCAGCAACTTCCACAGCCAGCCCTGCTCGCTGACGGCGCGCAGGCTCTCGGGATAGCACAACTCGAACACCAGCGAGGCATGGCCCACGGCGTTGTCGGCAGGGAAGCGTTTCAGGCTGCGCAGCACGCAGTGGTGGCCGTAAAACGCCTGCAGTACTTCCGGCGTGACCGGGCTCTGCCGCAGCGCCTCGGTGGAGACATTGTAGATCTCCTCCATGGGGACTTCCACGTTCACCCGCAGGATGTCCACCTTGTCGGCGTCCCGCAGGATCTGGCAGAACATCCGGGTGCGGCCGTCCAGTTCCGCCGGCAGGCGGTAGGCGCTGTGCCAGGCCACGGCGGTGCGCAGCAGTCCGTCCCGGGAAGGATCGTCCAGGTAGTCGCGCACCCGTCCTTCCTCAAACAGCACGCGGGCGCTCATGGCGGCGTGGTCGATGGATTCGGCGTCGTTGAAGGTGCCGTACCGGCGCAGCTGTTCAAACCGCCCCACGTCGTGCAGCAGCCCGCACAGCCAGGCCAGATCCCGTTCCTCCGGCGGCAGGCCCAGGCTGGCCGCGATGCGGTCGCACAGGGCGGCCACCCGGTAGGTATGGTCGATCTTCAGTTTGACTTTGGGATCGGCGGCGTTATAGCGGGCCGCGTAGCCGGCAAAGGCTTCCCGGGCGCGGCGGCGGTCGATCGTCATGGCGGACAACCTCCTTTTCGGTGGGGAACGGCGGCGGAGACCGCCTTTTTTCCCATTGTAGCACGATTATCCGGCAGTGCCAAACAGGGGGACGCATATCTGACAAAATGCACACAATTTGTGTATTATGGTCAAAAAACTTGACATTTTTGCTGAAAAACGGTATCCTTTATATAACCTATATCATAACCCATATCGAAAAGACTCCGCTCTTGCCTTTTCGGCTGCCGGCGGCATACAGGTGCGGAAAGGCGCCGCAGGCAGCAGGGGGCAGAGCCTGCATGGGGCTGCACGGGCGCTGCGCCGGGGAGCCTCTGCGGCGGGACCCGCCCCGGGAGTCCTCTGGAAAGGTGGTGCATGCGATGAACGCCAAAGGTGACGCCAATCGCAGTGTCCGCATGACCAAACAGCGGCTGTACCAGGCGCTCATCCGTCTGCTGCAGGAGAAAGACCTGCGGGAGATCACCGTGCGGGAACTGACCGAGCAGGCCGGGATCAGCCGGGGGACCTTCTATTTCCATTATGCGGATATTTATGCCCTGATGGACCAGATGGAAGCCGCGCAGCTGGATCATCTGTGTGAACTGATGGACGCGCTGGTGCCCAGCATCTCGCAGGAGGACGTGCCGCCTGCGCTGGTGACGCTGTTCGATTACCTGTATGAAAATCAGGATGTATGCCGCGCCCTGTACGGCAAAAGCTGGGAGTCGGAGTTTACCCGCAGCGCCAAAGAGGTCATCTCCCGGCGGTGCCTGGGGCGGCTGGTGCCGGACGGCGGCACCCCGCGGCAGCAGTATCTGCTGGCGTTCGCGGTGGACGGCTGTTTCGGCTGCATCGCCGCCTGGCAGGCGAGGGGGTACCAGCCCGCGCCCAGCGAGATGGCATCCATCACCTGGCAGGCGATCCGGGCGGTAAAGGAAAAATTGTGAAGTGCAAATTTTCGTTGCTTTCCGCACAGCGCTGCGGTATAATAAACGTGAAGCATTTGCCCGCGCTGCGGGCCGGAAAAAGGAGAGTTGTACAACATGGGATTTTTTGATTTTCTGAAAAAAACGCCGGAAGCTGCGCCTGCGGCCCCTGCGTTCCCGATGATGCTGGCGGCGGACGCCAAGGGCACCGTGGTGCCGATGGAGCAGATCCCCGACGAGGTGTTTGCGCAGGGCATTCTGGGCAAATGCTGCGGCATCGACCCCGCGGAGGGCAAGGTCTATGCCCCGGTGGACGGCACGATCACCCAGGCTCCCGACAGCGGCCATGCGCTGGGCATCCAGGGCGCGGGCGGCGTGGAAGTGCTGATTCATGTGGGTGTGGATACTGTCGAGATGAAAGGCGACGGTTTCAGCCCCAAAGTCAAAGAAGGCGACAAGGTCAAGAAGGGCCAGCTGCTGCTGGAGATGGACCTTGCCAAGATTGCGGCGGCCAACCACCCGGCGGTGGTCATCACGGTCGTCACCAACACCGACGATTTCAAGGACGTGGAGCTGGTGGCTTCCGGCGCGGTAGAGCCGGGCACGGACTTGCTGAAGGTCAGCAAGTAAAGGGCAAAGCAGAGGGCGCGCCTTGCGGCGCGTCCTTTTTTGTGCTACCATAAGAAAACCGTTTCAGTATTTGGAGAAAGAAGAGGAAACTGCCCTATGAGTGCGATCTTAGCCGTATGCGGGGACGCCTTCTGCGCGATGGTCAGCGACGGCCGTCTGGTAGAAGAGCCCATCACAGGTACCCAGCCCAAAATCGTCAACGAGGACGTGCCCAAAGTGCGCAAAGTCAACCGCAATGTGCTGGTAGGTTTTGCAGGGGACGCGCTGGCCGCTGTGCAGATCATCAATGCGCTGGACGAATACGAGACCCAGTACCTTACGCTGGAAAAGGTGGTCAAGATCCTCTGCGGCAAAGCGCCTTCGGTGCGGGTGCAGCCCGTGGGGGTGCGCCTGCTGGTGGGCGGCCGCAACCGTAAGGGGCAGTTCGTGCTCACTACCCTGGGCAGCGCCGAACAGTATGTGCCCCAGACCCAGCCCGCCCGCGCCGGGGCGTATCTGATCGAGGGGGCCTGTTCCCACACGGAGATCGCGCCCTGGCTGGAACAGGAAGTCAAGCCCCGGGCGGCGGAGTGGCGCAGCCTGGACGACATTGCCCATACGCTGGACGACTGCATCGCCAAGCTGGCCCAACAGGACCAGAGCGTCAACACGCACTACTACCGGGAACTGGTCCTGTGACGGGGCTGCGCCGGATTTTCTGACAAAATTCCGGGATCCGGGGTTGACGGGCGGCGGTTTCGGTGGTACAGTAAGTGCGGGCCGGGAAACGGCCCGCCTGATCCTATAGAAAAGTGAGGTGGTTGTCATGGAGGCATCCAGTAGTAGTCCCAGTCCTGTATACCGATGCAACGATATGGCAGCCATCCTGTTGTATGGGGGCAAGTCCGGCTGTGCGTCTGCCTGACGCATAGCGGGGCTTGGCTTTGCATTGCCCCTGCATAAAACAGAACGATCGGCTGCCATCCGAAAGGAGGCAGCTTTTTTATGTCTGATACTGCGATCATGACCCTCAAAACCATGCTGGCGCACCTCGACGATGCCAAAAAGTACCAGAGCCTGCGCGATGTGATGGAGACGCTGCCCGCCCCCGACCTGGCGGCGGTGTTTGAGGATCTTCCACCCGAGAAACTGCCGGTGCTGTTCCGCCTGTGCCCCAAAGACCTGGCGGCGGAAGTGTTTGCCGAACTGACCCCGGCCGCACAGCAGCTGCTGATCGACGGCCTGACCGACACCGAACTCAAAGCAGTCGTGGATGAACTGTTCGCCGACGATGCGACGGATCTGGTCGAGGAAATGCCCGCGAGCGTCGTCAAGCGCATTTTGGCGCAAGCAGACCCCGCGACCCGCCGCATGATCAACGAACTGCTTCAATATCCCGAAGATTCGGCGGGCGGCGTGATGACCACCGAATTCATGGAACTGCGCCCTGAGATGACGGTGACGCAGGCCATGGAGTCCATCCGTGCCAACGGTTTTGACAAAGAGACCATCAACAACTGCTACGTCACCGACAGGGAGCGCACGCTGGTCGGCGTGGTTTCGCTGCGGGCGCTGGTGCTGGAAAAAGACGAGTCCCGCGTCATGCGGGATATGATGGACACCAACGTGGTCAGCGTCAGCACCACCACGGACCAGGAGGAAGTCTCCCGCCTGTTTGAAAAGTACGGTTTCCTGGCGATCCCGGTCGTGGATGCCGAAAAACGCCTGGTGGGCATCGTGACCATCGACGACGCCATCTCCATCCTGCAGGACGAGGCCAGTGAGGACATCGCCAAGATGAACGCCATCGGCCCTACCGACCGCCCCTACTTCAAGCAGTCCATGTGGAGCCTGTACCGAAGCCGCGCACCGTGGCTGATCTTCCTGATGATCAGCGCTACCTTTTCCAGCCTGGTGATCCGCAGCTACGAAAGCGCACTGGCGGCCGTAACGGTGCTGACCGCCTACATCCCCATGCTGACGGACACCGGCGGCAACGCAGGCAGCCAGAGTACCTCCACGATCATCCGCGGTATGGCGGTGGGCGATATCCGCACCAAGGACCTGCCGCGCATCATCTGGCGGGAATTCCGCGTGGCGCTGCTGTGCGGCCTGACGCTGGCGGTCTGCAATTTTGCCAAAATGCTGTTCTTTGACCGGGTGGCAGCCCCGGTGGCGCTGGCGGTCTGCCTGACGCTGATCGGCACGGTGCTGCTTTCCCAGCTCATCGGCGGCGCGCTGCCGGTCATTGCGGAAAAGTTCAAGATCGACCCGGCCGTCATGGCGTCCCCGCTCATCACCACCATCGTGGACACCACCACGCTGCTGCTCTATTTCAACATCGCCAAAATGGTGCTGCATATTTGAGCCCTGCCGGCAAAACGCCCCGCCCGGTCCCATGGGACCGGGCGGGGCGTTTTGTTGGCGTTATTGCGGCGCAATGTCAAAGCGGTAGATGGTCGTGGAACTGTAGGGGGTGTCCGGCAGCAGCGTCGTGTCCGGGAAATCCGGGTGGTTGGGCGCGTCGGGGAACTCCTCCGTCTCCAGGCAGACGGCGTCCCGCTTCTGGTAGTGGGCGCCGTCCTTGCAGGCGGTGGCGGGCGCCAGATAGTTGGCGGTGTACAGGTGCATGCCGGGCAGTGTGGTGAGCACTTCCATGCGGATGCCGGTCTGCGGTCCGGTGACCCAGGCCGCATGGCGCAGGCCGGTGTCCCGGATGATGTAGCAGTGGTCGTACCCGCAGGCCTGCTTCAAAGACGCGTAGTCGGCCTCGATGTCCAGCCCCAGCGTTTTTTCTTCGTTGAAATCCATGGGCGTGCCTGCCACGGGGATGCGGCGGCCGGTGGGAACGCTGGTGTCGTCCATCTCCAGGTAGGCGTCGGCGTCCACGCTCACGCGGTGGCCCAACGCGGTGCCGCTGGCATGGCCGTTGAGGTTGAAGTAACTGTGGTTGGTCATGTTGCAGACCGTGGGGGCGTCTGTGGTGGCGGTATAGCGGATCATCAGGCCGCTGTTCACCAGCTGATACTGGATCTCCAGGTCCAGGTTGCCGGGGAAACCGTCGGTGCCGTCGGGGCTGTGGGCGGTCATCGTCACACTGTCCCGCTCGCCGGGGGTGGGTTCCACGTCAAAGACCGTGTGGTTGAACCCGTGCAAGCCGCTGTGCAGGCAGTTGCCGTTCTGGTTGGGCGTCACATGTACGATCTCCTCATACAGCGGGAACTGCGCCCCGCCGATGCGGTTGGCAAAACGGCCTACGGCTGCGCCCATGCTGTCGGTGTTCAATTCGTAGTCGGCCGGGGCGGGGTAGCCCAGCACTACATCCACGGGGTCACCCTTGCGGTCTTTCACCAGGATCTTATGGATAAGCGCCGCGTAGGTCAGCAGGTGCACCTCGATCTGGTCGTTTTTCAGCACGGCGCGCTGGATGGGGACCCCCGCCGTCGTCTTGCCGAATTCAGTGATGGAAACAGACATCGTTACGCCTCCTCGGAATGGTCGGCTTCCGGCAGCCGGGCCAGGTCGTAGCGTACGCTTTCCGCCACGCTGCCGGTGCCGTAGTTGAGCATGCGGTTGACACGGCTGACCGTGGCGCTGGAAGCGCCGGTCTCACGCCGGATCTCACTGTAGACTTTGCCTTGCAGCAGGCACCCGGCTACTGCATAGCGCTGTTCCAGGGTGCGCAGTTCCGTCACCGCGCACAGGTCGTCGAAAAAACGGATACATTCATCCAGGGTGCTGAGCCTCAGGATCGCCTCATACAAGGCGGTGCTGCGGGGTGGTTGATTGCCGGAATCCGGGCGCATAGGCGCCTCCTTTTTGTCAATATGTTTCAAGTTTACAATATGTTTATTCACATTTTAGCAAACCTGCCCAACTTAGTCAATACTTTAAACGGGAAAAGCAAATGCCTCCCCGCATGCCGGCAGCCGCTTATTTGCGCCGGACCCCCTTGCGCCTTTCGTCAAAGAACGGTATTATAATAGCATGGTTCCGAACGGTCTTATCCGCAATTTTTCTTATGGGGGAAAGGAAGGGCGCCTATGCCGATCCAACTTATGATCGTATACCGGGTGATGGGGGCCCTGTTCCTGGTGCTGGCGGGCGCCGCCCTGTGGGAAAAGTACCGCACGGTGCGCGGGGCGGTCCTGCTGCCGGGCCGCATCCTGGATTGCCGCAAGGGCGGGCGCACCAGCCCGCGCAAGGGGGCGGGGGGCTACCGCTATCTGGTAGAGATCCATACCGGCGGGGAACGCCTGGAGATGGAGACCAACGATTCCCTCTGGTTCAACCATAACAGCCGCAAGGGCAAAAGCGTGCTGGTCTGGTATAAGCCGGGCCGCCCGCTGCTGGAACGCAAAAGCCCCGGCACCGAATTGCTGGCAGCCGGTATGGCGGCGCTGGGGGTGCTGCTGCTGTTTTTGCAGTAAAACGGCAAAAAATCCCCAAAGATTGAACCATTGTACTTGGTATCAGGCGGCCGGATGTGCTATACTGGGCGCAGGCTGCCGGAAGGAACATAAATGGATTGGATTTTATATGTGCTGCTGGTGCTGGCGCTGGCAGGGGATGTACTGCTGGCGGTCCTGCTGGCCCGCAGCGGACGCCGTCCGCCCAAGCAGGAGACGGCGGAAGATTTTGTGCGCGCCGTGGCGCCGGTGCTGCAGAGCGAGACCGACCTGCTGGCGGAGCAGCTGCGCGCCATGCAGGGGGAAACGGCCCGCACCACCACGGCGGGACTGCGGGATTTTTCCGCCGTACTGGCGGAGAACCAGCGGCAGAACGCCGCCGCCAGCACCGCCCGGCTGGACGCCATCGACCGGGCGGGCGCCGCCCGCCAGAAGGCGGCCAACGACGCGATGCTGGCCCAGCTGACCATGCTGGAAAACCGCATCAAGAGCCTGGAGGATTCCAACGCCAGCCGGCTGGACGGGGTCCGGGGCGCGCTGGTGCAGGGGCTCAATGTGATCCGGGCCGACAATAACAAGAAGCTGGAGGAGATCCGCGGCACCGTGGAGGAAAAGCTGCAGGATACGCTGCAAAAGCGCATCAGCGATTCCTTCCGCACGGTCAGCGCCCAGCTGGAACAGGTCTATAAAGGCCTGGGCGAGATGCAGACGCTGGCCGCCGACGTGGGCAGTCTCAAACAGGTGCTCTCGGGGGTCAAGACCCGGGGCATTCTGGGCGAAGTGCAGCTGGGGGCCATTCTGGAACAGATCCTGGCCCCCGGCCAGTATGAGCGCAATGTGGCTACGGTGCCCGGCAGCAGCAACCGGGTGGAATTTGCCATCAAGATGCCGGGGCAGGGCGGCACCGTCTGGCTGCCCATCGACGCCAAATTCCCCGGCGATACCTACGCCCACCTGCAGGCTGCGCAGCAGCGCGGCGATGCGGCGGCGACCGCCGCCATGCGCAAGGCTCTGTATAATGTGCTGCGGCAGGAGGCCAAGGACATCCACGATAAATACATCGAGGTGCCCTACACCACCGGTTTCGGCATCCTTTTCCTGCCGTTTGAGGGCCTGTACGCCGAGGTGGTCTCCAGCGGTGCGACGGAGATCCTGCAGCGCGATTACCAGATCACGGTGGCGGGGCCGTCCACGATGGCGGCCTTGCTCAACGCGCTGCAGATGGGCTTCCGCACGCTGGCGATCCAGAAACGCTCCGGCGAGGTCTGGGCGGTGTTGGGGGCGGTCAAGACGGAATTTGAAAAGTTCGGCGCGGGCCTGCAGCAGATGCAGCGCCACCTGAACCAGACGGGTTCCGACCTGGAAGAATTGATCGGGACCCGCAGCCGCGCCATCACCCGCAAGCTGGAATCTGTCCAGCAGCTGGACCCCGATGCCGCGGCCGGTGTGCTGGGGCTGTCGCAGCCGCAGGAAAAGGCCCGGGAACCATGACCGGCATCCGCCGCGTCAGAAAAGCTGATATAGGGAGGAAACCACTATGATCCGTATCATTACCGATTCAGCCGCCGACCTGACGGCACAGGACCTGGCCCAGCCCGGAGTGGCCGTCGTGCCCATGTGCGTCACCTTTGCCGACGACACGACCGTGGAAGACGACGGCCGGATGACGCGGGACGAGTTCTTCACGCACCTTGCCAACGACCCCAAGCTGCCGCGCACCAGCCAGCCCAGCCCGGCCGCCTTTATGGAGGCGTACGCCGACGCCGAACTGGCCGGGGAGGAAGCCGTCGTCATCACCGTCGCGGCCAAACTGTCCGGCACCTACCAGAGCGCCAAGCTGGCTGCCGAAGATGTGGATACCAAGGTGTATGTCATCGACTCCGAGACCGCCACCCAGGGCGAGGCGCTGATCGTGCGCGAGGCGCTGCGCCTGCGTGAAGAGGGGCTGACGGCGGGGGAGATCGCCGAAGCGCTGGAACGTTTCAAAAAACGTATCCGCATCGTGGCCGTCGTGGACAGCCTCAAGCACCTGCACAAAGGCGGGCGCATCCCGGCGGCCGTCGCCATCGTGGGCGGCGCGCTGGGCATCAAGCCGGTCATCGCCCTGTATGACAGTACGGTCAAGCTGGCGGGCAAGGGGCGCGGCCGTCCGGGCGCGATGGTGGCAATGTTCAAACAACTCGATGAACTGGGCGGCATTGACACCGATTACCCCTGCGTCGTGCTTTACAGTGATGAAAAGCAGCTGGCGGGGCCGGTGCATCATTATCTGGCCCAGAACCTGAAGATCGGGGGCGCGCTGACCTGCCAGATCGGCGCGACCATCGGCACCCATGTGGGGCCGCGGGCAACGGGCGTGGCGTTCGTGGCAAAAGAAGCGGACTGAACCAAAAGATGAGAAGGCCCCCGGCGGCAGCTGGGGGCCTTCTCATTCTGTCAGAAGATCCGTCTTGAACGGAGGTTCAGTCCTTGTTTTCGTGGGAACCGGTGATCTTGTTCAGCAGGTAAACGGCCAGGATGATAACGCCGATCACCAGGAAGATCCCCAGCATACCCACCAGCATCATGGGCAGGGTCGTGGCAAGCGATGCAAGATTCATACAAAACCCTCCTTACATTCCCATCAGGGTCAGGATCAGGCCGCCGGCGATGACCGACGCGATCTGGCCGGAAACATTGACGCTGATCGAATACATCAGCAGGAAATTCTGGTTGTCTTCCGCCAGGCCCAGCTGGTTGACCACACGGCCGCTCATGGGGAAGGCCGAAATGCCGGCGGCGCCGATCATGGGGTTGATCTTCTTGCCGGCCGGCAGGAAGAGGTTCAGCAGCTTGGCGAAGAGCACGCCGCCCGCCGTGTCGAACACGAAGGCGAACAGGCCCAGCAGCAGGATCAGCAGGGTGTCCGGCTTGACGAACTTGTCGGCGGTCATCTGCCCGGCCACCGTCAGGCCCAGCACGATGGTGATGAGGTTGGCCAGCACGTTCTGCGCCGTTTCAGACAGGGAGTTCAGCACGCCGCATTCCCGGATCAGGTTGCCGAACATCAGGAAACCGACCAGCGCCACGCTGGCGGGGGCTACCAGGCCGGCCAGCACGGTGACGACGATGGGGAAGAGGATCTTGGTGGTCTTGGTCACGCTGCCTTTGCGGTAGGGCATGCGGATCAGGCGTTCTTTCCTGGTGGTGCACAGGCGGATCACCGGCGGCTGCACGATGGGGACCAGCGCCATATAGCTGTAGGCCGCCACCATGATGGCGCCCAGGTACTTGCTGCCCAGGGTGTTGGCCACGAAGATGGCCGTGGGACCGTCCGCCGCGCCGATGACCGCGATGGAGGCGGCGTCCGGCAGGTCAAAGAAAAGGCTGGCCAGCGCCAGGGTGAAGAAGATGCCGAACTGCGCCGCCGCGCCGAACAGCATCAGCCAGGGCTTCTCCAGCAAAGGGCCGAAGTCGATCATCGCACCGATGCCGATGAACAGCAGCAGAGGGAACAGTTCGTTGGACATGCCCGCCTCAAACAGTGCGGTGATGGGGCCTTCGGTATCGCCCTGGGTGATGGCGCCGGACAGCGGCAGGTTGACCAGGATCGCACCAAAGCCCATGGGGACCAGCAGGCTGGGCTCCATCTTCCTGACGATGCCCAAGTAGACCAGCAGCCCGCCGATGGCCCACATGACCACCATCTGCCAGGTCAGGTTGCCAAAATTGGAAAACAGCCCGGCAAAGGTTTGCAGAATATCCATATTTCGAGATTCCTCCTTTTTATAATGGAAGCATCCGGCACAGGAAAAAAGACTTTTGCCGCAGCCGCTTCCCGCTGCGGCAAAAGTCTCAGTGCTTGGGTAGGGCTCCGGGGCCTGGGTACCCGTGGTGACGAAGCCATACGCGCAGCCCGCTGCGGGGCTGTGCCGCTTACTCCCTTTTGCCTCAGGACTTAGTATAACAGTTCCCGTTCCGAAATACAAGCCCTGCACTTTGCAAAAGACGCGCTTTGTTTTTTGGGCAAGCTGCCCAAAAAAATGTTGACAAACGCCTCCGTTACCGCTATGATAGAGATGTTCGCATCCGCCGGGTGGAGATTGTTCCATGCAAAAAATTGACGCTGATCTTCTTGCACGCGCACAACAGGGGGACGAGGCGGCCCTGGCCGCCCTCATCGCCCGCATGATGCCGGCGATCCGGAAGGGGGCCGCTTCCTGCCTTGCGCCCGGCCTGGATTTCGAGGACGCCGTGCAGGAGGGGCTGATCGGCCTGTTCCAGGCGGTGCGCGGTTACCGCGCCGACCAGGGCGCGCCTTTTGCGGCCTATGCCGCCGCCTGCATCCGCCATGCGCAGCAGGACGCCCGGCGCGCCGCGCTGCGCAAAAAGCACGCGCCGCTGAATTTCAGCGTGCCGCTGCCGGATGCCGAGAACATCCCCCAGCCGGGGCCGGAGGAACTGGCCATCGCGGGGGAGCGCTACGCCGCCACCCTGCAGCGGATGCAGACGGATCTTTCCGCATTGGAACGCCGCGCGCTCGTGGCCAGCGCCCATGGGCAGCCCGTGGCGCGCACGGCGCGGGAACTCGGCGTTTCCCCCAAGACCGTGGCCAACGCGCTGGCCCGCGCCCGCCGCAAACTCCGCGGCGCGTGATCCCATCAGGATTCAGGCATCTGCCTGGTCATATTACAACCTGCCCCCAGTAGCGCCTAAAACAGTTCGTTGGTCCATTCCATATGCGTTGGTTTAGATTCTTCCGCGGGCAAATACAAACAGAGGAGATACCCATTATGTTCGAAGACAAGACTTTGGTATGCAAGGATTGCGGCAAGGAATTCGTTTGGACCGCCGGCGAGCAGGAGTTCTACGCCAGCCGTGGTTTTGAAAACCAGCCCCAGCGCTGCAAGCCCTGCCGCGACGCCCGCAAGAATGCGACCCGCGGCGAGCGCCAGATGTTCGACGCCGTCTGCGCCAACTGCGGCAAGGCCTGCAAGGTGCCTTTCCAGCCGCGTGAGGACCGCCCGGTCTACTGCAGCGAGTGCTTCGCTCAGATGAAGGAGAACGGCTGATCTGCGTGTGCAAACGTAGGGCAAAAGTTTGAATTTCCACTCCGCACCCCGGTCGCTTCCGACTGGGGCGCGGTTTGTTTTTAGGGGGCTGTGTATGGACCGTGCCGCAAAGGGGAAACAGGCGCTGTGGTGCGCGGCGGCAGCGGCGGTGGCGCTGTTTCTGTGCAGCAAGTCCTCCCCGCTGTTCGTCCTGAACGACTGGATGGACGCCAACATCTTTTTTACCATGGGCAAGTCCATGTTCCAGGGCCGGGTGCTCTACCGGGATGTGTTCGACCACAAGGGCCCGGTGCTCTACCTGCTCTACGGGCTGGGCTGGCTGCTGGACCACACCGGCTTTACCGGCGTGTGGCTGCTGGAAGTGCTGGCCTTCGCAGCCTTCCTGTACCTGGGGCTGTGTACGGCGGCGCTGTTCCTGCCCAAACCGCTGTCCCCGGCCTGGGCGGTGGTCCCGGCGGCGGTGACGGCTGCCAGCCGTGCCTTCTCCCACGGGGGCAGCGCCGAGGAATTCCTGCTCCCGCTGCTGGCGGCGGCGCTGTGCGGCCTGCTGAAAACGCTCTGCAAAGGCCGGAAGATGCGGCTGCCCGCCGTCATGCTCCAGGGGTTCCTGGCGGGGTGCGCGCTGTGGCTCAAGTACACGGTGCTGGGGTTCTACCTTGCCTGGGTGCTGGTGCTGGCGGCATGGTACGTCCGGCGGGGCTGGGGCCGTGCGCTGGCCCAAAGCTGCGGGGCCTTCCTCGGCGGTATGGCGCTGGCCACCGCGCCGTGGGTGCTCTACTTTGCCGCCCACGGGGCGCTGGCGGACTGGTTCACCGTCTACTTTTACGATAACCTGTTCCTCTATTCGGGCAGCGGCGGCGCGGCGGCCCTTGTACAGCATCTGTGGTGGGCCGTGCGCGACGCGCTGCCCGGTGCGCTGCTGGCGCTGCTGTTCCCGGCGTGGGCTGCGGCCCGGCAGCGTCCGGCGGCTGCAGCCGTCTGCCTGCTGGCGGCCGGTCTGGCGGGCACCAGTTTGCTGGGCGGGTACCTGGTCTACTACGGGCTGGTGCTGGCGGTGTTCGCGCCGCTGGGCCTTGCGCCGCTGGCACAGCTGGCGGGGCGGGTCCGCCTGCCCCGCCCGGGCCGGACGGCGGCGCCCTGGGCGGCGCTGCTGGCGGGCGCGGCGTTCTGCTGGTTTTTCAGCCCAAACCGCACCCTGCGGGGCCGTGCGCCGGAAAGCCTGCCCCAGCTGCGGTTCGCCGCGCAGATCACCGCTGCGGCGGATACCAGCCTGCTCAATTACGGCACGCTGGACGGCGGGTTCTACACGGCGGCGGGGGTGCTGCCGCCCGCGCGCTATTTCTGCGTGACCAATATGCCGCTGGAGGGCCAGTGGGAGGAGCAGAACGCGCTGATGGAGGCCGGCGGGACGGCCTGGGCCGTGGCGCTGGTGGGGGACCTGGAACAGCGGTTCCCCCAATACCGCTGCGTGGACCGGTGTACCTACGACGGCGGCGAGGGGGCCGTCACCTGGTACCTCTACCGGCGGCAATAACGATTTGCGCTTTTGGCGCAGTTGCGGTATAATAACACCGTTCCCAGCAAATCCTGTAGAAGAAAGGCGGCGATCCCCATGCCGAAACCCCTGCGCCGGGTGTTGGCGGCCCTGGCGGCGGCTCTGCTGGCGGCGGGCGCCGTCTGGCTGCTCTGCCGCTGGGTGGGCTACGACCTGCAGGAGCGCCTTGGCGGTCAGCCGGTGTATGAGATCGTCAACGACGACTACAGCCGGATCATCGACCTGCCGGAAGAAGGGCTTGTCCAGGAGATCCCGCTGCAAGCGGGGCAGCCGCTGTACGGCGTGCGCTTCCGCTTCAGCACCCATGGCCAGCTCTACAAATCCGGCATGGTGATGGTGGATCTTTACGCGGGCGACGGCAGGCTGATCGCCCAGACGGCAGGGAACTTCCTGAATATTTTCGACGATACCTTCACGGAGTTCGTGATGGAGACCCCCTACATCCCGGTGCAGGACGAGACGATCCGGGTACACCTGTACAACGCGGTGCCCTGGGACGGCCCGCTGGGCCTTTGGGCCAGCGAGAACGAGGTGGCGGGCATGCCGCTGTACGCCGGGACGGCGGGGGAAAATCCCCTCGGCGCCACACTGGCGGTGCAGCGGGTGAGCGACTATTCCGGCTCCTGGCCCTCTGCGCTGGCCCGGCAGCTGGCGCTGCCGCTGACGGCGGCGGCCTTCCTGACGGTGCTGCTGGCGGTGCTGCACGCGCCGCTGGCGCTGCTGGTGGCGGCAGCCGGTCTGGCGCTGGGCTGCGGGTTTATCCGCGTGACCCCGGCGCTGGTGGCTCCCGATGAATACACCCATCTGGCGGCGGCCTATGAACTGGCCAGCGTCTGGAGCGGGGAAGAACCTGCCGACGAGGCGGGCAAACTGCGGGTGCGCGCCTGCGATGCGCCTTATTTCGGGACAAAAACGGGCGAGATCGGCATTTTTGCCTACAAAGCCCAGGAACAGGCCCGCCGGAACGAACCGGGCGGCCCCAACGAACTGACGGCAGTCAGCGAAGCAGACGCCGGGCAGGGCAGCGGAAGCTACTGGGCCCAGGCTGCCGGGATCTGGCTGGCCCGCGCCCAGGGCAAAAACTTCTATACGATGCTGGACTATGGCCGCATGGCCAACCTGCTGCTGTATCTGGTGCTGGCGGCGCTGGCCGTCGCGCTGGCGCCGGGGGCGCTGCGGGGGATCTTCGCCTGTGTGGCGCTGCTGCCCATGCCGCTGCAGCTGGCGGGCAGCCTTTCGCCCGACGCAGCGGTGCTGGGCGTGGTCTTTCTGTTCACCGCCTGCTGCATGGCGCTGCGGCGGCAGCGGGCCGCCCGGTGGCAGATCCTGCTGCTGGCGGCGCTGGCGGCGGCGGTGGCCCCTGCCAAAGCCGTTTATCTGCCGGTCATCCTGCTTTGCCTGCTGGTCCCGGCGGCTCATCTGGACCCGCGGCGGGACCCCGCGGCCCCCTTCGCGCTGCCGTTTGTGGGCAGCCTTGCACCGGGGCGTCTGGTGCAGGGCGGCATCCTGCTGCTGGCGGCCCTGCTCTGGGCGGCCTCCAACGGACCGGCGCTGGCCTACGCCGCGCGCGATATGAACATGGCCCTGCTGGCCGTGGGCTGCGTGGCGGCAGTCCTGCTCCTGGTGCTGGCGGCGGCCCTCTGCCTGCGGCTGCGGAACAGCCCGAAGGGGCTGCGCGCCTTCCGCCGGGGGGCGGCGGTTTTCCTTGCGCTAGCGGCAGCCGGCGGCCTTTACGCCCTGACCCATATGGGCGGCGGGCTGGCCCCGGATCAGCTGCTGCTGGTCCACCCCAACGGGGACTCCATCTGGACGTTCTCCTTCGGGTATATCTGCCGCAACATCCCGGCCACGGTCAAGCTGCTGCTGCGCACCCTGCCCGAACAGGGGGCGCTCTGGCTGCAGGGCCTGCTGGGCACCACGCTGGGCGAACCCATCGTTTACCGCATCGACGTGAGCTGGCTGTTGGGCGTCGGCCTGCTGCTGGCGCTGCTGGCGGCGGCCCTGCCCGCGCAGGGGGAAAAGCTCCCCTTGAGCCGCCGCGCGGCCTGGTGCGGGGCGGGGGTCCTGCTCTGTGTGGTGCTGGCGGTGCTGGCCGCGGCCCTCAACTGGACGCCCATCAACTACCAGACCCTGTTCGGCATGCAGGGGCGTTACCTGCTGCCGGTGCTGCCGCTGGCGCTGCTGCTGGTGCGCAGCAACCGCCTTTTCACCGTGCGGCGCAGTGCGGCCTGCGGTGCGGCGGCCTCCATCGCACTGCTTACTTTGTTGACCCAGCTGCAGGGGTTCGGCCTGTACGCCGCCTGGCAGCCGGTTTCATAAAATCATTGGTTTTATCAGAAAGGAAAGGTTCCCTATGACTGTTACGAAAGATACCATCATCGCTGAGATCCTCAACCACGACCCCGCCCAGGGCTGCGTGCCCATCTTCCTGGCCACCGGCATGCACTGCCTGGGCTGCATGGCGGCCCACGGCGAGACCGTCGAGCAGGCCTGCGCCGTGCATGGCGTGGACCCCGACGCGCTGGTGGCGCAGCTGAATGACTACTTTGCCCACCAGTAAGCCGCCCAGGCTGGACGCCCGCCTGTCGGCTGCCTTCGCCTATGTGCGGCCGGGGCATACCGCGGCGGACATCGGCTGCGACCACGGCAAATTGAGCGCCGCCCTGGCGGGCAGCGGGCGCTGCCCGCTGGTCTTTGCCTGCGACCTGCGCCCCGACCCGCTGGAAAAAGCCCGTCGGGCCTGCGCCCCCTACGGGGATGCGGTGCAGTTCCGGCTGGGCAGCGGGCTGACGGTGCTGGCCCCCGGCGAAGCGGAGGACATCGTCATCGCCGGGATGGGGGCGGAGACCATCATCGAGATCCTGGAAGGCGCCCCCTGGGTGTTCGACGGGCGTTACAATCTGGTGCTGGTGCCTGCCACCAAACACAGCATCCTGCGCCGCTGGCTGGCGCGGCGGGGCTTTGCCCTGCTGGGCGAGACGCTCTGCCATGCCGCCGGACGCTGGTATGCGGTGATGAACGCCCGCTACGGTGCGGAACCGTTTGAGCCGGATGGCCTTGCCTGCCTGTGCGGCAAGCTGGCCGGGCAGGAGGGCTTCGGCGCTTACTGCGCCCAGCAGAACGTGAAACTGAAAAAGTACCGCCGGGGCCTGCCCCCCGGCCCGGAAGCCGAGGCGGTGGACGAACTGATCCGCTGCCTGGAGGACCGGTCGGTATAACGAATGCGGCGCACAGCTTCTGCTGTGCGCCGCATTCTGCGGGGACGGCGGTTTTACCCCGGCCGGTATTCGTAGCAAACGTAGGTGAACCAGGAACTCCAGCTTCTGCGCCGGAAGATCTCGCGGAAGGCGGTGTCCCCGACCAGGAAATCATGATATACGGGGTTGAGATAGATAAGGCGGCAGCACCGGGGGCGGCGGGCCAGGCTTTCTTCCAGGTGGCCGACCGCCTCGCGGAAAACCGGCTTGGGCAGGGAGTTGTAGAAATAGAGATAGTTGTAATCGTCGTAGCCGGTAAAGGTGGCCGCGTCGGCCTGGAAGGCGTGGCAGTCCCGGAGTTTCAGCTGCCGGAAATTGCGGTTGGCAACATCGGCCAGCGCCGGGGAAATGTCAAAACCGGCCACCTGCCCGAAGGGGAACCGGCGCATCAGCGCCATGGCTTTCCCTTTGCCGCAGCCCACGTCGAGGATGCGGTCGCCGGACGTTATGGGGAACCGGCGCAGCACTTGCGGCAGGGCGTTCGTGCTGGGCTGGTACTGGTTGCCCTGCTCGGGCGTGAAACCGGCTGCCTCCTGGGTCACCCAGGCGGCAAAATCGCAGCCGGGAAACAGCAGGCGGTCCCGGGTACGGTCTGCGCACTGCCAGAGCCGGCTGAGCATAATTTTGATGTGATGCATAGGCGGATACTTCCTCTCTTGTTCCGGCATGATCGCTGCCACGAAAATACCGTTTTCATTATAGAAGAAGAAAGTATGAAAAATGTGGCGAACGGCGGCGAAAAGCGTGTAGAAAATGTGTAAATACAGGGGCCGGACGCGAAAAATGTGACAAAGTGTGGAAGCGGGGGACTGGCGGCGAGGGCGGGGCTGCCGGTTGATTTTCCGCCGCCCATTCTTTATAATGGTACATTATGGAACAAGGAGATGTGCGTATGTCTGTGACGGTACAGGAGATCCTGCAGGAGCTCAAGGCTTTCGCGCCGGTGGAACTGGCCTGCAGCTGGGACAATGTGGGTCTGCTGGTGGATGCGGGGCGGCCCGTCAGCTGGGTGCTGACGGCGCTGGACATCACGGCGGAGGTGGTGCGGGAAGCCGCCGCCCGGGGCTGTGAACTGGTCGTCAGCCACCACCCAGTCATCTTTGACCCGCTCAAAAGGATCGCAGCGGACGACATTCCGGCCCTGCTGCTGCAGAACCATATCTCGGCTATCTGCATGCACACCAACCTGGACGCGGCCCCCGGCGGCGTCAACGATACCCTGGCTGACGCGCTGGGCATGGCCCGGGAGGGCCGCCGCGATTTTGCGGACGGCTGCGGCCGCATCGGCACGGTGCCCGCCACCACAGCGGCGGAACTGGCACGCTTCTGCGCCGGGACGCTGCGCAGCGGCGTGAAGTATGTGGACAGCCCCCGCCCCGTGACCTGTCTGGCGGAGGTCAGCGGCGCGGGCGGCAGCTATTTGCAGCAGGCCATCGACGAGGGGGCCGACTGCCTGGTCACCGGCGAGGCCGCCCACCATATCGCCCTGCTTGCCAAGCAGAAGGGCGTCGGGCTGGTGGTAGCGGGGCACTGGGGCACCGAACAGGCGGTGGCCGATGTGCTGGCCGCCCGGCTGGCCGCGGCCTTCCCCGGGCTGACGGCGGCCCATGCCGCCGCCGATACCGACCCCTACGCCTATCTGGGGCCGCAGGGATAAAGGAGGAAAAAACATGGCACTGGATGCCGCTACGCTGGCACTGGTAACGGAAGAACTGAAAACCACGCTGCTGGACGCCAAGATCGACAAGATCTTCGAGCCTACCCGGGACGAGGTGCTCGTCACGCTGCGCACCCGCACCGATACTTACCGGCTGCTTTTGTCGGCCCGCAGCGGGTCGGCCCGGGTCTGCCTGACCAAAGAAAGTTTTGAAAACCCCCTGACGCCCCCGGGCTTCTGTATGCTGCTGCGCAAACACCTGACCGGCGGGCGGCTGGTGGACCTGCGCCGGGAACCGGGGGACCGCATCGTCTATTTTGATTTCCGCTGCACCAACGAGATGGGCGACTTGGTGACCAATACACTGGCCGCCGAACTGATGGGCCGCTACTCCAATCTGGTGCTGGTGCAGGACGGCCGCATCATTGACGCCCTCAAACGGGTGGATTTTGAGGACAGCGAGGTCCGCCAGCTGCTGCCGGGGCTGCCCTATACGCTGCCGCCCAAACCGGCCCGCCCGGATTTCCTGGCGGTCAGTTCCGCCGCACTGGTGGCCGCCGCCTGTGAGAAGGACCTGCCGGTGGCTGCGGCGCTGGGCAAAGTGGTAGCGGGCGTGGGGCCCATCGTGGTGCGGGAGGCTGCCTGCCGCGCTTTGGGCGAGACCCCGAAACCGGCCTGCGAACTGGAGGAAGCCGAGCGCGTCCGGCTGGCCGCAGCGCTGGACGAACTGAAGGACGCCCACGCGGCAGGGGGCACGCCTACAGCGGTGCGGCTGCCCCAGGCCGACGGCAGCCTGAAGCCGGTGGAGTTCAGCTTCTTTGCGCCCCGGCAGTACGGCGCGGCGGCGGTTCTGACCCGGTACCCCACCTACAGTGAGATGCTGGAGGATTACTACGCCACCAAGGACCGGGCCGAACGCCTGCGGCAGAAGAGCCGCGAACTCTATAAGGCCGTGCACAATATGCACGAGCGCGCCGTCCGCAAACAGGCGGCGCGGCGGGAGGAACTGGCCCAGTCCGCCAGAGCGGACACCCTGCGGCTGTACGGCGAACTGCTGCAGGCCAACCTGTGGGCCATGCACAAGGGCGACCGGCAGGTGACGGTGCAGAACTATTACACGGGCGAGGACGTGACGATCCGCCTGGACCCGCGTCTGGCCCCCAACGAGAACGCCCAGAAGTATTTCAAGGATTATAAAAAGAAACAGACCGCCCACGCCATGCTGCAAAAACTACTGGTGGAAGGGGAGGCAGAGATCGAGTACCTGGGCACCGTGCTCTACGAGGTGGAGTCCGCCCCCGGCGAGGCGGCCCTCAACGAGATCCGCGCCGAACTGAAAAGCCAGGGCTACCTGAAATACTACAAGCAGCGGGACCGCAAGCAGAAACCGGCGGATTTCCTGCGCTATACTTCCAGCGACGGCTTTGAAATTCTGGTGGGCCGCAACAACCTGCAGAACGACAAGCTGACCCTGCACACCGCCCGCGGCAAGGACCTGTGGTTCCACGTGCAGAAAGCGCCCGGCAGCCACTGCGTGGTCATGAGCCGCGGACAGGACATCCCCGACACGACCAAAGAGGAAGCCGCCGAACTGGCGGTGCTCCATTCCAGCCAGAACGGCGGTGCCAAGGTGGCGGTGGATACCACCGAAGTGAAAAATATCTGGAAAGCCAACGGCGCCAAACCCGGCATGGTGCTGTATACCGTCTACACCACGGTCTACGTCACACCGCGCCCGGGCCTGGAAGAACAGCTCAAAAGGCGCTGAGATGTAAATTTTGCGCAGGACCCCGCGCCGCACTGTGCGGCGCGGGGCTTTTGCGTTATACTGGAAGAAAGTGCCGGGAGGTTTTCGGCCCGGCTGTAAATAGGCTATTTTTTTTGCAAGATAAATACAAATTTTATTTACAAATATAGACAAAAATTATACAATCTTACCAAGATAACACGAGAGGCAGTCTCGTGGACGGCCGGCAACACAGCGGCAACGTTTCCTTTGGAGGACTGGGCCGGCGGCGGTTTGCCTCATACGCCGAAGGCAACGCCTGGCCCGGTGGATGGCTGTGGAGAAAGTTGACAATTACGCAGAAATTGGCGCTGTGTATGATGTGCGCCTGGATTATGCAGGCGGTACGTTTCGCACCTTGAACTTTGCACACGATGTTGTCTGACGCAATGCGCTGCTGGGGGAGTGACTGATGAAAAAAGAGAAGAGGAAAAATACCCATCCGATCCGGGCCATCGTGCTGGCCGTGATGGTGGGGGTCTGCCTGTTGCTCCCCACGTCTGACAATTACTATAGTCATTACTATTGGGTCAACCTGCTGTTCCCGGAAGTAAATACCATTTTTCTGCTGACGATTCGCGTCTTTTTGCTGGAGGCACAGTGCTGGGGAATGCTGGCGTTCTTCCTGCTGGGCTGTGTCGATACTTGGATGCCCGGTCTGGTCGATAAGCTGCGGCTGCCAAAGCGCGTTTGCCTCGTGCTTCGCATTCTGGCGGTGGTCTTTTCGGTGATGCTGGCACATTTGACGTTCAGCCTGTTTATGCTGCGGGTGTTGCCGCCCATTCCTTTCCGTTTGGGCATTTTTCTGATGAATAAACGTGAATGGGTGGGCGTGCTGTTCTGCCTGGACGCCCTACTCTGGCAACTGTCGATGTGGAAAAAAGAAACCTGACGGCAATCATACAACGCAACGGCCGCCCGCTGCATCTGGGTGGGCGGCCGTTGCGCTATATGGGATCAAAACGCGTGGCGTAGTGCAGCAAAACGTACCGGCCTGCACCGCGAGGACCTGCCCGGAGTGGAATAAACCGTATATTTTCTACAAATAATACAAAACGTATAGAAATACCCCGGCCCCGCGGCCCAAAACGCCCGGCTGCGCCGCGCTCCCGGAGGGCCCGGCGGCCGGTGGGGGAAGGGGCGTGCCATCTTTTCGGCAAAACGCAGAATTTTTTCAAAAAAATTTAGAAAAACGCCCAAAAAACACTTGCAACGCCGGGGAACGTGTGCTATAATCAGTTTCGGCTGCGAAAGGCTTGGGCAGATTGCTGCAAGCGTTCTGCGCAAGCCGCGATATGCGTTGATGCGGGAGGTTGCCGCTACTGCCTTAGGGTAGCGGGTTTTTCCGCGGAGTATGTCCGATCTTAGAACCGGGCGAAAGAATTACGGAAACAAAGGGATATGTACGGCGCTGCATTCTGCGGCACGGACCAATGTTCGACTGACTTTGTGTGGATTCTTTCCGGGAGAACTGTGCGAACACGGTTCACCGGATTTTGTCATGCGAAGCTGTTGAACGCCCGGAAACGTGTGTGATTTATCGGCTCGCCTAAGGCACAAATTTTTACAGGAGGCGAAAGCAATGGCAGTCAAAGAAAAAATCAGAATCCGTCTTAAGAGCTACGATGCATCCCTGATCGATGCGGCGGCCCAGAAGATCGTGGAGACCGCGAAGCGCACCGGCGCCCGCGTGTCCGGCCCGATCCCCCTGCCCACCGACAAGGAAGTGGTCACGATCCTGCGTGCCGTCCACAAGTACAAGGACAGCCGCGAGCAGTTCGAGACCCGCACCCACAAGCGTCTGATCGACATTCTGAAGCCGTCCAACAAGACGGTCGAGGCTCTCATGAGCCTGCAGCTCCCCGCGGGCGTTGACATCGAGATCAAGCTGTGATCGAACGTTTCTTACCTTTATATGCCGGTACGCGCAGCCGTGATCTGCGAACCGCCGGCCGGTAAGAAGATCGAAAACGCCGATCTCGCTGTGAACACACAGCGGAGAGGTCATGTTGATGGGAAACCACCAACCAATAACCTTTACAGGAGGACAAAACAATGCAAAAAGGTATCATCGGCAAGAAGCTGGGCATGACCCAGCTGTTCGACGCCAACGGCAAGGTCGTTCCGGTCACCATCATTGAGGCCGGCCCCTGCACCGTCGTGCAGAAAAAGACCGTCGAGTCCGACGGTTACCAGGCCGTCCAGATGGGCTACGGCGAAGTGAGCGCCAAGAAGGTCAACAAGGCTGCCAAGGGCCACTTCGAGAAGGCTGACGTCGCCCCCAAGCGCACCCTGCGTGAGTTCCGCTTCGACGACATCACCGCCCTGAACGTGGGCGACATCCTCAAGGCGGACGTTTTCGCCGAGGGCGATAAGGTCGACGTGGTCGGCACCAGCAAGGGCAAGGGCTACCAGGGCGTCATCAAGCGCTTCGGCCAGCACCGCCTGCGCGAGAGCCACGGCACCGGCCCTGTGGCCCGCCATGCCGGTTCCAACGGTTCCACTTCCACCCCGTCCCGCGTGTTCAAGGGCAAGAAGCTGCCCGGCCACATGGGCGCCGTGCGGGTGACCGTGCAGAACCTGAGCGTCGTCAAGGTCGACGCCGAGAATAATCTCATCGCCATCAAGGGTGCGATCCCCGGCCCCAAGGGCTCGGTCGTGACCATCCACGACAGCGTGAAAGCGTAAAGGAGGAAAACACAATGGCACAGTTTGATGTCGTCGATATGAACGGCAAGAAGGTTTCCACCGTTGAGCTTTCCGACGCCGTGTTCGGGATCACCCCGAACGAGAAGGCTGTCCATGAGGCAGTCGTCAACTTCCTGGCCAACCAGCGCCAGGGCACCCAGAACACCAAGATCCGCAAGGAAGTCCGCGGCGGCGGCCGCAAGCCGTGGCGCCAGAAGGGCACCGGCCACGCCCGTCAGGGCTCCATCCGCGCGCCCCAGTGGACCCACGGCGGCGTCGCCCTCGGCCCCAAGCCCCGCAGCTACTACTACACCATCAACAAGAAGGTCAAGCGCCTGGCCCTGCTCAGCGCCCTGTCCGACAAGGCTGCCAACGGCAACCTGATCATCGTGGACAAGATCGCCGCTGACGCCTACAAGACCAAGGCTGTCGTCGCCTTCCTGGCTGCCGTGGGCGCGGGCAAGAAGAACCTGATCGTCAACGATTCTCTGGACGACAAGTTCGTCAAGAGCGCCGCCAACATCCCCGGTGTCAAGACCGCCGCGACCGGCGTCAACACCTATGATGTGGTCAACGCCGACAAGCTGATCCTCAGCCTGGACGCTGCCAAGAAACTTGAGGAGGTATATGCGTGATGAAATTCGCACAGGACATCGTTCTCGCCCCCGTCATCACCGAGAACTCCATGGCTGGCATTGCCGATAAGAAGTACACCTTCAAGGTTGCCACCGACGCCACCAAGATCGACATCGCCAAGGCGGTCGAGGAACTGTTCGGCGTCAAGGTCGCCAAGGTCAACACCATTTCGGTGCGCGGCCGTTACCGCCGCCAGGGCATGCATGCCGGTTACACCGCCAAGAGCAAGAAGGCGATCGTGACCCTGACCCCCGACTCCAAGGAGATCGAGTTCTTCAACAGCATGGTCTGATGACCCGGCAGCACCGCCTGCCGTTCTGGACCCCGCCGAGGGGCCCGATTATGGGGATATGACCCCGATAAGAATTCATAAGATACTAATAAGGAGAACATCATGGCTATTAAAAAGTACAAGCCGACTACCCCCGGCCGCCGCGGCATGACTGTCACCGACTACAGCGTGCTGTCCAAGGTCGCGCCGGAGCGCAGCCTGCTGGAATCCAAGAAAAAGCATGCCGGCCGCAACAACACCGGCAAGATCACCGTCCGTCATCACGGCGGCGGCAACCGCGTGAAATACCGCGTCATCGACTTCAAGCGCAACAAGTTCGACGTCCCCGCGACCGTCAAGACGCTGGAGTACGATCCCAACCGTTCCGCCTTCATCGCCCTGATCGAGTATGAAGACGGCGTCAAGAGCTACATCCTGGCTCCCGACGGCCTGAAGGTGGGCGACACCGTGATGGCCGGCCCCAGCGCCGACATCAAGCCCGGCAACGCCCTGCCCTTCGAGAACATCCCCGTGGGTACCATGATCCACAACATCGAGCTCTACCCCGGCAAGGGCGGCCAGCTGGTCCGTTCCGCCGGCGTCATGGCCCAGCTGATGGCCAAGGAGAACGGCTACGCGCTGGTCCGTCTGCCTTCCGGTGAGATGCGCAACGTTCGTCTGAACTGCATCGCCACCGTCGGCGTTGTTTCCAACCTCGACCACGAGAATGTCAACCTGGGCAAAGCCGGCCGCAAGCGCCACATGGGCATCCGTCCCGGCAGCCGCGGTTCCGTCATGAACCCCTGCGACCACCCGCACGGCGGCGGCGAGGGCCGCGCCCCGGTCGGCCATTCCGGCCCGCGCACTCCGTGGGGCAAGCCCGCTCTGGGTCTGAAGACCCGCAAACACAAGGCGCGCAGCGACAAGTTCATCGTCAAGCGCGCCAATGGCTAAGGGAGGTAATTGAACAATGTCTAGAAGCACCAAGAAGGGCCCTTACGTTCTGCCTTCCCTGATGAAAAAGGTCGAAGCCATGAACGAGAGCGGCAAGAAGAGCGTCGTGAAGACCTGGAGCCGTTCCTCCACCATCTTCCCCGAGTTCGTCGGTCACACCTTCGCCGTCCATGACGGCCGCAAGCATGTGCCCGTTTACGTCACCGAGGACATGGTCGGTCACAAGCTGGGCGAGTTCGCGCCCACCCGCAAGTTCACCGGCCATGGCGGCGGCAAAACCGCCGGCAAATAAGAGAGGAGGAACATCGAATGGAAGCACGGGCAATTCTCCGTTACGCCCGCATCAGTCCTCGTAAGGTTTCGATCGTGATGGACCTCATCCGCAACAAACCTCTGGACGAAGCGCTGGCTATCCTGCAGTACACCCCGAAGGCCGCCTGCGAGCCCCTTCTCAAACTGGTGAACTCTGCTGCCGCGAACGCGGAAAACAATTTCCAAATGGACCGCAACAACCTGTACGTCGCAGAATGCTATGTCTGCCCCGGCCCCACGCTCAAGCGCATCATGCCGCGCGACCATGGCCGTGCGTACCGCATCCTCAAGCGCACCAGCCATATGACGGTTGTGCTGAAAGAGAAAGAGTAAGGAGGTAAACAAATGGGCCAGAAAGTCAATCCCCACGGCATGCGCGTGGGTGTTATCAAAGATTGGGACAGCCGCTGGTTTACCTCTAAGCAGGCATTCGGCGACACCCTGGTCGAGGACCACAAGATCCGCAAGACCCTGAAGAAGCAGCTCTACGCTGCCGGCGTTCCCAAGATCGAGATCGAGCGTACCGTGGACAGCCAGACCGGCGCCCCCCGCGTGAAGGTCAACGTCTTCTGCGCCAAGCCGGGCATGGTCATCGGCAAGGGCGGCTCCGAGAGCGCCAAGCTCGAGAAGCAGCTCGCCAAGCTGACCGGCAAGGCCGTCAACCTGAACATCATCGAGGTCAAAGGCACCACCACCAACGCCCAGCTGGTCGCGGAGGATGTCGCCTCCCAGCTGGAGCGCCGCATCGCGTTCCGCCGCGCCATGAAGCAGGCGATCCGCAATGCCATGCAGCCCCGTGACCGCAGCGCCACCCCCGCCAAGGGCATCAAGGTGACCTGCTCCGGCCGTCTGGCCGGCGCCGATATCGCCCGCACCGAGAGCTACCACGAGGGCACCATCCCCCTGCAGACCCTGCGCGCCGATATCGACTACGGCTTCGCCGAGGCCAACACCACCTACGGTAAGGTCGGCGTCAAGGTCTGGATCTACAAAGGCGAGATCCTCAAGGGCGCCAAGGCCCCGGCCAAGAAGGAAGGAGGCAAACAGTAATGTTACTGCCGAAACGTGTTAAGTACCGCCGCGTTCAGCGTGGCCGCATGACCGGCAAGGCCATGCGTGGCAATAAGGTCAACCAGGGCGATTACGGCCTGGTGGCCCTGGAGCCGTCCTGGATCACCTCCAACCAGATCGAGGCGGCCCGTGTCGCCATGACCCGTTATATCAAGCGCGGCGGCAAGGTCTGGATCAAGATCTTCCCCGACAAGCCCGTTACCGAGAAGCCGGCCGGCACCCGCATGGGTTCCGGTAAGGGCAGCCCCGAGTACTGGGTAGCCGTTGTCAAGCCGGGCCGCGTGCTCTTTGAGCTGGCCGACGTCAACGAGGAGACCGCCCGCGAGGCCCTGCGCCTGGCCAGCCACAAGCTGCCGGTCCGCTGCAAATTCGTCAAGCGCGAGGAGCTTGACACCGTAAAGGAGGGTGACGCTGAATGAAAGCCACTGAACTGCGCGAAATGACCGATGTCGAGCTGAACAAGCAGCTCAAGGACCTGAAGGCCGAACTCTTCAACCTGCGCTTTCAGCACGCCATCAACCAGTTGGACAACCCCATTCGGATCGATACCGTCAAGAAGGACATCGCCCGCGTGATGACCGTCCTGGCCGAGAAGAATGCCAAAAACGCGTAAGAGGGAGGGTAAAAGATGGAACGTAATCTGAGAAAGCACCTGGTCGGCGTGGTCGTTTCCGACAAGATGGACAAGACCATCGTTGTCGCCGTCCGCGACAGCGTCCAGCACCCTCTGTACAAGAAGATCTTGAAGCGCACCAAGAAGTTCAAGGCCCATGATGAGAACAACGAGGCCGGGATCGGTGACCGCGTCGAACTCATGGAGACCCGCAAGCTGTCCAAGGATGTCAACTGGCGCCTGGTCAAGATCATCGAAAAAGCGAAATAATCAGCCTGGTACTTTGAAAGGAGGACCTGAAAGATGGTTCAGATGCAAACTTATCTCAAAGTGGCCGACAACACCGGTGCCAAGGAGTTAATGTGCTTCCGTGTACTGGGCGGTACCCGCAAGAGATATGCAAACATCGGCGACATCGTGGTTTGCAGCGTCAAGAAGGCTGCACCCGGTGGCACCGTGAAGAAGGGCGACGTGGTCAAGGCCGTCATCGTCCGTAGCAAGCACGGCCTGCGCCGCGACGACGGCAGCTACATCCGCTTTGATGAGAACGCCGCCGTCATCGTCATGACCGACAAGAGCCCCAAGGGCACCCGTATCTTTGGACCCGTGGCGCGCGAACTGCGCGACGCCGGTTTCACCAAGATCCTGAGCCTGGCTCCCGAATCGCTGTAAGGAGGTTTTAATAAGAATGAACAATCTTCATGTTAAAACCGGCGACAACGTTATGATCATCTCCGGCAAGGATAAGGGCAAAACCGGCAAGGTCCTGCAGACTTCCCCCAAAGAGGGCAAGGTCATCGTCGAGGGCCTGAACATGGTCACCAAGCACGTCAAGCCCCGCCGTCAGGGCGAGCAGGGCGGCATCGTCAAGGCCGAAGGCGCCATCTACGCCTGCAAGGTGCAGCCCGTCTGCCCCAAGTGCGGCAAGCCGACCCGCGTTGCCCATTCCGTCAAGGACGGCAAGAACGTCCGCATCTGCCGCAAGTGCGGCGCTGAACTGTAAGGGAGGAGTACACAATGGCACGTTTGAAAGAACAGTATGTCAACGAGATCGCTCCGGCCCTGAACAAGAAGTTCGGCTACAAGAGCGTCATGCAGATCCCCAAGCTGGATAA
>DXBF01000066.1 GCA_019116705.1 Candidatus Gemmiger avistercoris | reverse complement strand
GCTCAAGGCCAACGGCAAGAGCTTCGAGGGCGCGAAGGTCGTCATCTCCGGCTCCGGCAACGTGGCCATCTACGCCAACCAGAAGGCCACCCAGCTGGGCGGCAAGGTCATCGCCATGAGCGATTCCAACGGTTACATCGTGGACGAGAACGGCATCGACTACAAAGTCATGCAGGAGATCAAGGAGGTCAAGCGCGCCCGCATCAAGACCTACCTGGACTACGTGCCCACCGCCCAATACGTGGAGGGCAGCCAGGGCATCTGGAACGTCCCCTGCGACATCGCCCTGCCCTGCGCCACCCAGAACGAACTGCCGCTGGAAGGCGCGCAGGCGCTGGTGAAGAACGGCTGCTATGCGGTGGCCGAAGGCGCCAACATGCCCTCCACCCCGGAGGCCATCGCCTACCTGCAGGCCAACAACGTGCTGTTTGCGCCCGCCAAGGCGTCCAACGCGGGCGGCGTGGCCACCTCCGGCCTGGAGATGAGCCAGAACTCCCTGCGTCTGGGCTGGTCCTTCGAGGAAGTGGACGAGCGCCTGCACAACATCATGGTCAATATTTACAAGAACGCTGCGGCCGCCGCGGAAGAGTACGGCTGCAAGGGCAACCTGGTGGCCGGCGCCAACATCGCGGGCTTCCTGAAGGTCGCCAACGCCATGATGAGCCAGGGCATCGTCTGATCCCGTCTGCCGTCTGAGCTGCAAAAGGGGCAAGACGCGCACGGCAATTGCCTGACGCTCGTGTTTAACGGGTTGCGGTGCCCGCCTCGCGCTGCGCGCCTTGGGGCGCTTGCGCTCTGCGGCCGCTGCCCCTGCTTCGCCTTGCTGCATCCGCCGCAGGCGGCGCGCGGCTCCGCAGCCCTCTTTGAAATCCCCTTCGACAAAATTTTGCGGCAAACCGCGCACGCGGCCCGCAGGGCCTCGCACACTCTTGCCGCAAAATTCCCCTGTATGTGTCATCGCCATCGGCACATCTCCGGCCTAAGAGCCGGGCCTTGCGGCCCGGTGGGCCTCCGAAACGCGCCTGCGGGCGCAGTGTCCGCTGGCGATGACAGATTTTACATTGCAATAGGAAAGGCGGCTGCCTGTGGGATTTTTCCGCGGGCAGCCGCCTTTATTTTGTCTGTTATTCCTGCAAAAACTCCCGGATCTCCTTTTCCACGGCGGCCACTTCCTCCGCAAAGGCCCGGGCCGAAACCCGTAGCGCCCCGTGCCCCAGCACGATGACCTGCTCCGCGCCGTCGCTGCTCACCACCCGGGTGCGGCGTTCCTTCGCCAGTTCGTGGGTGGCCCGCTCGATGTACATGTCGGCGGTCTCGGCCTCGCGGGTGTAGACCACATACAGGTTGTGGTAGCGCTCCACCTCCCGTGCGCCGCCGCGGACTTTGTAAGCGTCGAACACCAGGATGGGGACGCACCGGCGGTACCCGGCGTAGTTGCACAGGATGTCCATCAGGCGGCGGCGCGCCGCGTCCAGGCTGCCCTCGGCCAGACGGCGCAGTTCGTCCCAGGCAAAGATCACGTTGTAGCCGTCCACCAGCAGGTAGTCCGGCCCCGTGGGCTGGGGCCGGGGCGGCGTACGGGCGGGGACGGTGTGCAGGGCGGCGCGGGCCGCCTTTTGGGCGTCGGCGCCGTTCTCGCCCCGGCGGCGTATCTTGCCGTAGGTGCGCTCAAAGATCGCCAGCAGTTCCTTGTCCTGTTCCAGCGTGCCGCGGTAGGCTTCGGCCCGGCGGCGGCGCGCGCCCGCGTCCTCCTCCGGGGGCTGCCCGGCGGGGCTCAGGCGGCGGGTCAGGCCGCTGTCCACATGGGCGCGGGCGGGCACTTCGTCCCAGGGCACGGTATACCCGGCCCCGTGGGAACAAAAGACCGAATCCGCCGGGTTTTCCACGTCGGCGGCGGGGTCGTAGCCGCTGGCGGCTATAACGCTTTCGGCGTCATGGCAGGCGTCGTACCCGGCGGGCAGCACGTTCCAGCGCCCCAGGCCGTGGGTGTAGGCCGCCACCTCCCGGGCATAGCCCCGGGCCGTGGCCACCGGCAGGCGGCCGCGCAGGCGGGCGGTATCGCCCAGCGTTTCTGGCGCGTCAAAGGCGCCGCACATCCGCTGGACGTCGGCCATGGCGCGGCCCACAGCGCCGGCGGGCAGTTCCAGCGTAAAGTCGTACCAGGGTTCCAGCAGCTGCACGGCCCCACGGGCAGCCGCCGTCCGCAGGCCCTGGCGCACGGCGCGGTAGGTGGCCTGACGGAAGTCGCCGCCCTCGGTGTGTTTCTGGTGGGCCCGCCCTGCCGCCAGCGTGATCTTCACATCGGTCAGCGGCGCGCCGGTGAGCACACCGGGGTGGGTGCGCTCGGCCAGGTGGGTCAGCACCAGCCGCTGCCAGTTTTCGGCCAGCGTGTCGGGCGGGCAGTCGGCGGCCAGCTGGACGCCGCTGCCCCGGGGGGCGGGTTCCAGCAGCAGGTGCACTTCGGCGTAATGGCGCAGCGGCTCGTAATGGCCGATGCCCTCCACCGCGGCGGTGAGCGTCTCTTTGTAGAGGATGCCGCCCTCCGAAAAGCTCACCGCCAGCCCGAAGCGGCTCTGCAGGATGGACTGCAGGATCTCCAGCTGCACCTCGCCCATCAGCTGCACGTGGACTTCGGCCAGGTCGTCCCGCCAGGCCACATGCAGCTGGGGATCTTCGTCCTCCAGCGTCTGCAGGGCTTTCAGCAGGGTGTGGGGATCGGCGCCGGGGCAGTCGGCCCGGTAGTTGAGCACCGGCTCCAGCAGCGGGGCTTCGGCATCGGCCTCTGCGCCCAGGCCCTGCCCGGGCCGGGTGCGGGCGGGGCCCGCCACCGCCACCACCATGCCGGGAACAGCGGCGTTCACCAGCCGGAACTTGCTGCCGTTGTACAGCCGCAGGGCATCGGCTTTCTCGCCGCCGGGCAGCACGGCTTTCACGGGCAGCGTACCGCCGGTGACTTTCAGCCAGGTCAGCCGGGTCCCGGCGTCGTCCTGACTGATCTTGAACACCCGCGCGCCGAACTCCGGCCAGACCGGCGGCATGCGGGTCAGCGCCTGCAGCGCTTCCAGCAGGCGGTCCAGCCCCTCCAGCCGCAGCGCCGCGCCGAAAAAGCAGGGGAACACCTGCCGCCGGGCGATGGCCGCCGCCAGCGTGTCCGGCGCGGGCGCGCCGTTTGCCAGTACTTCCTCCATCAGCGGTTCGCTGCACAGGGCCAGCGCTTCGGGGTCGGGTTCGCCGGTAAAATCCACGCAGCCGTCCCCGAACCGCCCCCGCAGTTCCCGCAGGCGCACCGCCGCGTCGGCCCCCCGCAGGTCCATCTTGTTCACGAACACAAAGGTGGGCACCCGGTAGCGGGCCAGCAGCTTCCACAGGGTCTCGGTGTGGGCCTGCACGCCGTCGGTGCCGCTGATGACCAGTACCGCGTAGTCCAGCACCTGCAGCGCGCGCTCCGCCTCGGCGGAAAAGTCCACGTGGCCGGGGGTGTCCAGCAGCGTGATGCAGGTCTCCGGCCCGCTGCCGGCCGCGGGCAGCGTCAGCACGGCCTGCTTGGCAAAGATCGTGATGCCCCGCGCGCGTTCCTGGGCGTCGGTGTCCAGGAACGCGTCCCGGTGGTCCACCCGCCCCAGCCTGCGCAGCGCCCCCGCGCGGTAGAGCAGCCCCTCGGCCAGCGTAGTCTTGCCGCTGTCCACATGGGCCAGCAGGCCCGTGCAGATGTACTTGCGGGGCGTGGGCGTTTCCTGTTGTTTTGGCATTCGGTTTCCTCCCTGTATGGTCTGCGGCGCACAAAAACGCCGCGGGACCCGCCGCGGTATGGCAGCGCCTGCGGCGGGTCCGTGGTCTTGCAATGGGGCGGCGCTCAGGGGCGCAGCAGTTCCGGCGGGATCAGGGCCGGGTCGAACATGACCTGGGAATGGTTGTCCAGGATCAGGTCCTTGCGGACCAGTTTGCCGGTGGCGCGCTCGGTCACCCGGCGGTAGATTTTGGATACGCGGTAATAGTCCGCGCCCTCCTTCTGGAAGTGGTGGTCCTCCTCCACGATCTCGTACGCCCAGGGGAAGGGGCGCTCGCTGCGCAGCTGCACGCACAGTTCCTCCCCCTCGCACCAGGCCATCAGCTGCACAGTCTGGTCCGTGTCGTTGCGGAAGCGGAAATCCACATAGTTGTAGCACACCGAGGTCCCGGCGCTGAAGGGAACGCGGGGCCCCTCGTCGGGGGCCAGCGCGTCGGAATGGCTGTGGAACTCGGTCACGGTCAGGGGGCTGTGGAGCACCAGCACGTGCAGCGCGTGGGAAAGGTTGCACAGCCCGCCGCCGATGTCTGCCGTCAGATGGTTGCGCACGATGACGCGGCCTTCCCGGTAGCCCTTGCGGCGGGTGACTTTGCCTACGGTGTGCCAGAAGGAGAACACCTCCCCCGGGCGCAGCAGCAGGCCGTTGATCCTGGCGGCGGCCAGCCCGATGTTGACCGCCTTGTTGCGCTGGTGTTCCAGGTTGACGCCGGGGGCACGGCGGATCATATGGATCTTGTGCCCGTACACCAGGCTGGGAAGCGGTTCCGCCTGCCGCGTGCGGGCGAAAGGCGGCCGGGAGGCCAGGTCCCGCAGGTGGCGCAGCAGGATCTCCTTCTGTACGGCGATGGCGTAGCAGGCAGGGCTGATCTCACAGAACAGCTTGCGTTTGCGTTCAGGCATGAGGCGCGTCTCCTTCCTTGATGATGCAGCCCAGCCGGTGGCAGCTGGCCCGGTCCAGCCGGTAGCACAGCAGCAGGAACTTTTCCACCCAGCGGCGTTTGCCGATCTTCCGTTCCCCTTCGCGGCGCAGGAACCGCACCAGGATGCTGGGGATGCCGCAGCGGTTGGCGCCGTAAATGTCGGTGAAGATCTGGTCCCCGATGACGATGGCCTGCTCTTTGGGGATCTGCAGCATCTCCAGCGCGCGCAGATACCCGGCGGGGGAGGGCTTGTCCGCCTCCGCCAGGTAGGGCGAATCGATATGGGCGAGGAAGCGCAGGATGCGTTCCTCACTGTTGTTGGAGAGCAGCAGCGTTTTCAGCCCGGCGCGGTGGATGCGGCGGAACAGTTCGTCCACCGCCGCGTTGGAGTCGGCGCCGTGGAGCACCAGCGTGTTGTCGATGTCCAGCAGCAGGCCCCGGTAGCCCAGCTGGTAGAGCTTTTCATAGTCCAGGGCAAAGACGCTGTCCACATATTCATAGGGGAAAAACAGGCGCAGCAGCATGGGCGGTCCTCCCGGTCAGGCGCGCAGAAAATCCAGGACCCGGCCGATCTGGCTGGCGAACCCGGTCCCGAACTTTTCCTCAAAAAAGGCGCTGCCGATGGTGAAGGCCCAGGGGGCGGCCGCCTTGACCTCCGCCAGCCGGGCCATGCCGTCGATGCTGCCCGCCACGCAGACCGGGGCGCCCGCCTCGGCCACAAAGCGCCGGATCAGCGCGCTTTTGTCCCCGGTGTGGCGGTAGCCCAGCAGGTCCACGCCGAAAGCGCCCCGCCGCAGGCAGTCCCCGGCCTGGAGGACCATCTCCTCCGGCGCGCCGTCCAGCACCGAGGGGCGGCCGTGCACCCGGCCCACAAAGGGCAGATAGCGCAGGCCGTGGGTCCGGCAGAACGCGGCGATGGAGTCAAAAAACAGCGTGCCCATCAGCAGGTCGCAGCCGCAGCCGGCGGCCAGCTGCGCGCCCTGCAGGCCCTCGGCCTCGGTATAGGCGACCACTTCCAGCGCGGTCTTTTTGCCGCAGGCTTTCATGCGGCGGTACAAAGCGCGCATCTCCTCCGGCGGCAGGCCTTCCTCCTTCATGCCCCAGTACCCGGCGCCGCAGCCGCGGCAGGCTTCAAACACCGCGGGGGCGTCCGGTACCGTGCGGTCGTGGTGAGTCAGCATAACGATCAGGCGTGTCTGCGGTTCCATAGGCGGGAACACCTCGTTTCAAGCGGCATCTGCCGCCGGGGTGCCCGGCGGCCTCTGGTCCCATTATACTGCGCAGCCGGGGGGAGCGTCAACTTGGCGGGCGGCGGGGCAAAGCAAAAAATAATAATAATTCTTAAAAAGCCCTTTACAAAGTAAAATAGTATGATATAATGGAGCCAGAGGTAAGGAAGGCGCAGCCTTCCCGCAGCTAACCAAAGTTTCAACGCAGGAACCTGTGATTTATAAGGAGGCAAACTATGGAGCAAAAGTATTTCATCTGTGAGCACTGCGGCAACATCGTCACCATGGTGCAGGACAAGGGCGTGCCCGTGTTCTGCTGCGGCCAGAAAATGACCCCGCTGGTGCCCGGCACGGTGGAAGCCGCCCACGAGAAGCACATCCCCGTCTACACGGTGGAAGGCAATACCGTCCACGTGAAGGTGGGCAGCGTGGATCACCCCATGCTGGAAGAGCATTTCATCACCTGGATCTCGCTGCAGACCAGGCAGGGCAGCCAGATCAAGTACCTGAAGCCCGGCGAGGCCCCGGCGGCTGATTTCGCCCTGACGGAAGGCGATGCGGTGGAGGCGGTCTACGCCTACTGCAACCTGCACGGCCTGTGGAAAGCCTGATATTTTACTGAAAAAAGGAGCGTTTCTTATGAAAAAGTATGTCTGCCCCTGCGGCTATGTGTATGACCCCGCCCTCGGCGATCCCGACAACGGCGTAGCGCCCGGCACCCCCTGGGAGGAAGTGCCCGAAGATTGGGTCTGCCCGACCTGCGGCCTGGGCAAAGATTCCTTTGTTGAGGAAGACTGACCGTTAACATACAAAACCGGGGCGTCCTGCGGGACGTCCCGGTTTTTTGTGTCAGTGGCGCAGCGCCCACCACAGGAAACGGGTGTTGGTCACAAAATAGCGTTTGAACAGCCGCCGGGGGTCCTGCAGCAGCCGGTAGAGCCATTCCAGGCTGCACCGCTGCATCCAGGCCGGGGCGCGGCGGATGTTGCCGGCCTCGTAGTCGAAGGCGGCCCCCACGCCGATCATCAGCGCCCGCACGGCTCCCTGGTGGCGGGCCATCCAGAATTCCTGCTTGGGCGCGCCCAGCCCCACCCAGACAAAGTCGGGGCGGGCGGCGTTGATGCGCGCCACGGCGGCGGCGTCCTCCTCCGGGGTGAGGGGGCGGAAGGGCGGCGACTCCATCCCCGCGATGACGGCGCCGGGGTATGCCTGCTCGATCTTCCGCCGCAGCAGGGCCAGCGTTTCGGGGGTGGAGCCGTAGAAATAATGGCGGTACGGCGTTTCGCCGCCGGCGCGCAGCATCTGCTGCATCAAGTCCGGCCCGGTCACGCGCTGCGCTTCGGCAAAGCCTTTGCGGCGGCTGTAGCGGGAGAGCGGCCCCCCGTCCGGCAGGGCCAGCACCGCGCCGTTCTGGACGTCCCGGTAGGCCGGGTCGCCGTAGGCGGTCACGGTGGTGTGGACGTTGGACACGCAGATATACCGCCCGCGCCAGCTTTCCAGATGCTCCCGGATGCAGCGTACGGTCTGGGTCATATCGGTGACTGAGATGCGGACGCCCATGATCTCGCAGACGGGCAGCGGAGTGGTCGGTTTGTCCATGGGTAAGGCCCCTCGCTTTCGGAAAAAGTATTCTTTTATCATACCACCCCGGGCCCCGGGTTTCAACACCCGGCCGGCCGCCGGGGCGCAAAAAAGGGGCTGCCTTACGGGGCGGCCCCTTGCCGGTCTGCCGTCGGGCGGTCAGACGGCGTCCACCGCTTTGGTGGCGATCACGTCCACGCCGGTCCCGGCCGCGTCGGCCAGAATGACCTGCCCAATGGCCACCGGCGCGTCGGCGGTGACGGTTTTCAGGGCGCGCACGCAGTCAAAGATCTTGTTTTTGGGGATGTCCCCGGCGGTCTTGACGCTCACCGCAGGCAGCACGCCGCCGCGCACCGGCACCGTGGTGGTCACGATGCGGGTGGGGGCGGTGACTTCCTTGCGGGCATAGGCGTCGCCCCGGGGGCAGGTGTTGCCGGTGACCGAGACTACGGCCCCGTTTTCCAGCGTCACCTGCACGGTGCAGCCCAGCGGGCAGCCGATGCAGGTCAGTTCACGTTTTTCCATGGCGTCACGCCTCCTCCAGTGTCACGGTCAGCCCGCCGCAGCCGGGCAGCTTATCCAGCGCGGGGCCTTTCAGCACGATGGTCTCCATCTCGCCGGGGGCCAGCACCGGGCGTTTGCGCCGCCAGATGCACGTCTGCCCCGCGTAGACGGCCAGCGCCCTGTCGCGGTACACGTTGTCCACCCGCAGGCGCAGCGTCAGCGCGCCGTCCAGCCGGGCCGGATGCACGGCGGTGGGAACGGTGTAGCGCACGCCGCCCGCCGCGCGGACCGGCAGCGCCTCGCCGCCTTCGGCGCCGCCCTGCAGGATGTAGCGGGCCGCGTGCGCCCCGGCGGCGGCCGCTTCCTCCGAGACATAGTCCACCAGGTCGTGGACGTGCAGCACGTTGCCCGCGGCGAACACGCCGGGCAGGCTGGTCTGCAGGCTTTCGTCCACCAGCGGGCCGTTGGTCACGGCGCTCAGTTCCACCCCGGCGGCGCGGCTCAGTTCATTTTCCGGCAAAAGCCCGCAGGAAAGCAGCAGCGTGTCGCAGTCATAGGATTCCTCGCTGCCGGGTACCGGCCTGCCGTTTTCCACCCGGGCGATGGTAACGCCCTCCACCCGCTTTTTGCCTTTGATGTCCACCACGGTATGGCTGAGTTTCAGCGGGATGCCGAAGTCGTCCAGGCACTGCACGATGTTGCGCTTGAGCCCGCCGGAGTAGGGCATCAGCTCCGCCACGCAGAGGACCTTCGCGCCCTCCAGCGTCATGCGGCGGGCCATGATGAGCCCGATGTCGCCGGAGCCCAGGATCACCACCCGCCGTCCGGGCAGGCAGCCTTCCATGTTCACCAGCCGCTGGGCGGTGCCTGCGGTGTAGATGCCGGCGGGCCGGCTGCCGGGGATGTTCAGCGCGCCCCGGGGGCGTTCCCGGCAGCCCATGGCCAGAACGACGGCCTTGGCCTGCAGCTGGAACAGCCCGTCGGTGCGGTTGACGGCGGTCACGACCCGCCGGGCGGACAGGTCCAGCACCATGGTGTTCAGCTTGCAGGGGATGCCCAGTTCCCGCACCTGGTCCGCAAAGCGGGCCGCGTACTCGGGGCCGGTCAGTTCCTCTTGGAAGGTGTGCAGGCCGAAGCCGTTGTGGATGCACTGGTTCAGTATGCCGCCCGGTTCGCGGTCGCGCTCCAGGATCAAAATGTCCTGCACGCCCGCTTTGCGCGCGGCGATGGCGGCGGCCAGGCCCGCGGGCCCGCCGCCCAAAATCACAAGATCGATCTGTTTCATCCTGCCGCCCTCCTTACAGGCTGTCCTTGTTGACGCCCACGATCAGCTGTGAACCGCCGCCGCTCTTGGTGACGGCGGCCTGGGGGACGCCCAGTTCCCGGGCCAGGATCTCCAGCACGCGGGGGCTGCAGAAGCCCGCCTGACAGCGGCCCATGCCCGCGCGGGTGCGCCGCTTGACGCCGTCCAGGCTGCGGGCGCCGGGCGCCCGGTGGATGGCGTCCAGGATCTCGCCTTCGGTGATGCTCTCGCACCGGCAGATGATCTGCCCGTAGGCGGGCTGTTCCCGGATCAGCGCGGCCCGCTCCTCAAAGGGCAGCGTCTTGGGGTCCAGGATGCCCCTGCGGTGCGGGTCGAAGCCGGGGTCCTCCGGCAGATGCAAAATATTCTGAACCAGGGCGGCGACCTCCCGCCCGATGGCAGGGCTGGCCGACAGGCCGGGGGATTCGATGCCTGCGCAGTCCACAAAGCCGGGGGCGGCTTCCCCGATGAAAAACTCGTGCCGCAGTTCGTGGGCGCGCAGCCCCGCAAAGCTGGTGATGGTCTGCCGCAGCGGCAGGTCCTTTACGGCCCTGCCTGCTTTGGCGCGCACCTCGTCCAGTTCGGCGGCGGTGGTGGCGGTGTCCTCTTTGTCGTCGATGTCGGTGGCCGTGGGGCCGATGAGCAGGTTGCCGTGGACCGTGGGGGTCACCAGCACGCCTTTGCCGTACTTGCCCGGCAGCTGGAACACCGTATGCCGCACATGGTCCCCGGCGGTGTGGTCCAGCAGGAAGTAATCCCCCCGGCGGGGCACGATGGTCATGGCGTCGGCGCTGACCTGGTTGTGCAGTTCGTCGGCGTGCACCCCCGCCGCGTTGACCACGCAGCGGGCTTCCAGCGGCCCGCGGCTGGTCTCCGCCCGCCAGCCGCCCGCGATGGGCCGCACGGCCTGCACCTCGGTATCGAACTGGAAGCGCACGCCGTTTTTGGCGGCGTTCTCGGCAAAGGCGTAGGTCAGGCCAAAGGGGCAGACGATGCCGCCGGTGGGGGCCCACAGCGCAGCCACCGCCTCGTCGGAGACGTTCGGCTCCAGGGCGCGCAGTTCGCCGCGCTCCACGATGCGCAGCCCCTCCACGCCGTTGGCCAGACCGTTCTCATAGAGTTTCTGCAGTGCCGGGCGGTCCTCATCGCTCAGGCAGACCACCAGGCTGCCGCACTGTTGGTAAGCAAAATCCAGTTCTTGGGCAAGGGCCGGCATCATGCGGCTGCCCGCCACGTTCAGGGCGGCCATGCGGCTGCCTGCGGGGGCGTCGAACCCGGCGTGGACGATGGCACTGTTGGCCTTGCTGGTGCCGCAGCAGACGTCCTCCTCCTTGTCCAGTACCAGAATGTCCGCCCGGAAGCGGCTCAGTTCCCGGGCGGCGGCGCAGCCGCTGACCCCCGCGCCGATGATGATGACGTCGATCATGCCGTTCCCTCCTCGTCCTCGCGGGCCCAGCCGTAGGCGCAGCGCACGGCCTTGTTCCAGCCGCGGATGCGCCGGGCGCGCTCCTCTTCGCTGATGTGGGCCATGAATACCCGGTCCACCGCGCGGTTGCGGGTCACTTCTTCGGGGCTGTCCCAGTATCCCACTGCCAGCCCGGCCAGGTAGGCCGCGCCCATGGCGGTGGTCTCCACGCAGCTGGGGCGCTCCACCGGCGCGCCGCTGATGTCGGCCTGGGCTTGCAGCAGGTAGTTGTTGGCCGAAGCCCCGCCGTCCACTTTCAGCATCGTCAGCCGCACCCCGGCGTCGGCTTCCATGGCTTTGAGCACGTCGTTGACCTGGTAGCACAGGCTGTCCAGCGTGGCGCGGATGATATGGTTCTTGTTGCAGCCCCGGGTCAGCCCCACGATGGCGCCCCGGGCGTACTGGTCCCAGTGGGGCGCGCCCAGCCCGGTGAAGGCGGGCACCACATAGCAGCCGTTGGTATCGGGCACTTTCAGGGCCATGTACTCGGAATCCCGGGATTCTTCCAGGATCTTCAGCTCGTCCCGCAGCCACTGGATGGCGGCCCCCGCCACGAAGATGGAGCCTTCCAGCGCGTACGTCACCCGGCCGCCCAGGCCCCAGGCCACCGTAGTGACCAGGCCGTTGCGGCTCATCACCGGCTCGTGCCCGGTGTTCATCAGCAAAAAGCCGCCGGTGCCGTAGGTGTTCTTGGCTTCGCCGGGGGCAAAGCAGGCCTGGCCGAACAGCGCCGCCTGCTGGTCGCCCGCCGCCCCGGCGATCTTGATCTCGCCGCCGAAGTGCATGGGGTCCGCATACTCGTAAAACGCGCTGTTGGGCACCGGCCTGGGCAGCATGCAGCGGGGGATGTCCAGGATCTTCAGGATCTCGTCATCCCAGTCCAGGGTGTGGATGTTGAACAGCATCGTCCGGCTGGCGTTGGAGTAGTCGGTCACGTGGATCTTGCCGCAGGTCAGCTTCCAGATCAGCCAGGTCTCCACGGTGCCGAACAGCAGCTGCCCGGCCTCGGCTTTCTCCCGCGCGCCCTCCACGTTGTCCAGGATCCATTTCAGCTTGGTGGCCGAGAAATACGCGTCGATGACCAGCCCGGTTTTCTGCCGGAACAGTTCGGTCAGGCCCCGGGCCTTGAGCCGGTCGCAGAGTTCGCTGGTGCGGCGGCACTGCCACACGATGGCGCGGCAGACCGGCTCGCCGGTGTCCCGGTCCCAGACGATGGTGGTCTCCCGCTGGTTGGTGATGCCGATGGCCGCAATGTCCGACGCCGACGCGCCGATGGCGTTCATGGCCGACAGCGCCACCCCCAGCTGGGTGGTCCAGATCTCGTTGGCGTCATGCTCCACCCAGCCCGGTTTGGGGAAATACTGGGTGAACTCTTTTTGGGCCACACTGCACACGCGGCCCTGTTTGTCGAACAGGATACACCGGTTGGAAGTCGTCCCGGCGTCCAGCGCCATGATGTATTGTCCCATAGCAAGGTTCCTTTCTGCGCGATTCCCTGGAGAAAACAAATTTGCGCAAGTTGTATAAAAATATTGTAGCATGCCGCACCAAAACTGCAAGAAATGCGCGGCGGCTTTCACGAAAAATCTACAGATGCCACAAACAGGGCCGGGCGGCTTTGTGCGTTTCGACAAGGCAGCGGCAGGGGGGAGAGGGACGCCCGCCGCCCCATGAAAAAAGCGCGGCGGCCCAAAGGGGCCGCCGCGCGGGCAGCGTGAAAACATACGGGTTCAGCGGTCTACGGTGGGGATGGGGTCCTCGCATTTCCGGTCCAGATCGGGCAGGTAGCGCTCGGTCTCCCGCACCACCACGCCGGAAAGCAGCAGCACGGCGATCAGGTTGGGAATCGCCATCAGCGCATTGAGGGTGTCGGCCACCGTCCACACCAGATCCAGCGCGGCGACCGGGGCCAGGGCGGCCACCGCCACATAGAGTACCCGGTAGAGGAACAGCGCCCTGCGCCCGGCCAGGTATTCGAGGCAGCGCTCGCCGTAGTAGGACCAGCCCAGCACGGTGGAGAAGGCAAAGGAGATGATGCCCACCACCAGGATCACCGGCCCGACCAGGGGGATCTGGTCGAAGGCCAGCGTGGTCAGGATGCCGCCGTCGGTGATGTTGCCCATGTCGATGGCGGGGTTTTTCAGGATGCTGGACACCAGCACCAGCCCGGTCATCAGGCAGACCACCACGGTGTCCCAGAAAGTGCCGCTGGCCGATACCAGCGCCTGCCGCACCGGGTTGCGGGTCTGGGCCGCCGCCGCCACGATGGGGGCCGAGCCCATGCCCGATTCGTTGGAGAACAGCCCCCGCGCCAGCCCGTAGCGCATGGCCAGCAGCAGGCCGCCGCCGGTCAGGCCGCCCGCCGCCGCGCCGGGGGTGAAGGCCAGGCGGCAGATGGTGGTCACGGTCTGCCACAGGAAATCCCGGTTGTACACCAGGATGGCCAGGCAGCCCAGCACATAGAAGGCGGCCATGAAGGGCACCAGCTTTTCGCACACGCGGGAGATGGTCTGGATGCCGCCGAAGATGACCAGCGCCGTCAGCACGGCCACCACCGCGCCCACCAGCCATTCGGGCACGCCCAGGTTGGCGTTGCACACGGTGGCGATGGCGTTCACCTGGGTGGCGCAGCCGATGCCGAAGGAGGCCAGCGTGCCGAACAGCGCGAAGGCCACGCCCAGCCATTTCATATGCAGGCCGCGTTCCAGGGCGTACATGGCGCCGCCCTGCATGCGCCCGTCCCTGGTTTTGACGCGGTATTTGACGGCGATCAGGGCCTCGGCATATTTGGTGGCGATGCCGAGGATACCGGTCAGCCAGCACCAGAGCACCGCGCCGGGGCCGCCCAGCGCAATGGCGGTGCCCACGCCGATGATGTTGCCGGTGCCGATGGTGGAAGCCAGCGCCGTGGTCAGCGTGGCGAACTGGGAGACCTCCCCCTCGGCATCGGGGTCCTTCGTCACCGAAAGGCGGATCATGGTGGGCAGCTTGCGCTGGATGCCTTTGGTGCGCACGGTCAGGAACAGGTGGGTGCCCAGAAGCAGCAGGATGGTGGGCCAGGACCACACCCACTGGTTGGTCACCTGGATAAACTGTACGATCGCGTCCGGCATGGCAGCGCCCCTCTCTGGCAGCCCCGGCGGGCACGGGGGAAAACGGCGGCATACAACAAAGGGCGCCCGCAGCCGGCCCGCCGCCTCTTCTTATTGATATATGCTACACCCGGCGCCGCAATACCGTCAAGCGAGGCCCCCGTGCATCGGATGCAGTGCGGCGGGGGACGCGAGGGGGAAAAGGCCGTTCCGGCCGCAAAAAAATACCGGGCGGCCCACCCGCGAACGGGGAGCCGCCCGGCGCTGCAAAGCCGGCAATGCGGAAGATCAGCGGGGGCCGCCCAGGAAGAACAGGGCGACGGTGCCGGGGCCGCTGTGGGCGCCGATCACGGGGCCGATGTCGCCGATGCAGAGGCGCTTGACGCCATAGGCTTTGATCTTGTCCGCCACATAGCGGGCGTCCTCCAGGCAGTCGCCGTGGCTGATGAAAACCGTCATCTCGGCGTAATTCTTGTCGGCGCTGGCGGCAAAGTGCTTGACCAGCGCGTCCAGGCTGGCGCGGCGGCCGCGGACTTTTTCCATGGCGACCAGATGGCCTTCGTCATCCACATGCAGCACCGGCTTGATGCCCAGCAGGGTCCCCGCCACGGCGGCGGCGCCGCTCAGGCGGCCGCCGCGCTTGAGGAACATCAGGTCGTTGACGGTGAACCAGGCGCAGAAGCGCAGCGCATTTTGGCGGGCAAAAGCGGCGGCTTCGTCCAGGGCGGCGCCCTGCCGGCGCATCATGCCCAGGGTATAGGCGAACAGCCCTTCGCCCATGCTGGCCTGCAGGCTGTCGATGCTGACGATGCGCCGTTCGGGGTAACGCTCCTGCAGTTCCTCAATGGCGATCAAGCTGGCCTGGTAGGTGCCCGAAAGCCCGCTGGAAAAAGCCAGATACAGGATATCCTGCCCCTTTTCCAAAAACGGGGTGAAGGCTTCCTCGTAATCCGCGATGGTGACCTGGCTGGTGGTGGACATGCTGCCGCTGCGCAGTTTGTCGTAGAAATCCTTGGGCGCCATCTCCCGGTTGTCGGGGTAATTCTGGTAGCTCCGGCCGTCCAGCGTGAAGGTCATGGGCAGCACATGTATATCGGCTTCCTGCACAAGATCGGGGGTCAGGTCGCAGGTCGAATCGGTGAACAGTACATAGTTTTCCATAGCAAAACTCCTCTCCCTGAACTGAGGGGCGGCGGAATGCCGCACACATAACAATAATACCGTGTTCGGGGCGCAAAATCAAGCCTGCGGCGGCGAAAACGGCCCGCCGCCGCGCCCCTTGGGACAAAAGAGATTTTTTTGAAAAAAGACCCTTGACACACCCGGGGACGCGTGCTATAATTAAACGCGTTCGAGTGAGGCGGCTGCATTTTGACCCGCTGATCTCACAAAATATATTGCCCCTTAGCTCAGTCGGTTAGAGCCAACGATGCAAGGTTAAGGTATTGAAAAATTACCTTAGCATTACATGCCTGCCGTGTGAGTTCCGCTGGGAACGGAAAAAACAACATAACTATGATATATTGCCCCTTAGCTCAGTCGGTTAGAGCCAACGATGCAAGGTTAAGGTATTGAAAAATTACCTTAGTATCACATGCCTGCCGTGTGAGTTCCGCTGGGAGCGGAAAAAACAACATAACTATGATATATTGCCCCTTAGCTCAGTCGGTTAGAGCACCTGACTGTTAATCAGGGTGTCCTCGGTTCAAGTCCGAGAGGGGCAGCCATCAAGCGATAGAACTTATTGTTCTATCGCTTTTTTGTTTTCCTTGATTCTTTCTGATGATTAATCATAATATCATGTGCTTGCAATGAGTGAGCGGGTACAAGGTAATCGTTTGCAGAATTATACTGTAGGATATTCTGTTGAATTGATAGCGCTGAAGATTCATAATACAGTGCATGTATTCCAAAATAGAAATCACTCCACTATTTTGGTAACCCTACAAGGCGATGAGCCATGGTTTGTAAAAATTTTAACATGTATGCTAAGTTATAGGGGAGAAGTGTACCCTTTTTTAGCCGCTCGGTTATTGGCCATGCCGGAACCGGGCGGCTTTTCCGTTTCCCCCTCTCCACACCTCTCCCCCTAGTATAAATTTACCGGCTGGGAAGAAAAGTTATCTACCAGCCGTTTACATAGATCCGCAAATCTCAACGAAAAACGAAAGTGAGGCAAAACCTATGAACATTGGCATTGATCACGGCTACTATGCCATCAAGACGCGGCATTGTTCTTTCCCAGCCGGTCTGACAGCCTACGGCAGCCACGAACCTTACACCCGCCAGGGACTCCTTGAGTCCGGCGGGTGTTTTTTTGTTTGCGGAACCGGACGGCAGCCTATTCAGCGCGACAAAACCATCAACGAAAACTACTACCTGCTGACGCTGGCCGCGTTGGCACAGGAAATCCGCAGCCGAGGTGCCCCCACTGAGTGTACGGTCCGGATCGCGGCGGGTCTGCCGCTGACCAGCTATGGCCGGGACAAGCCGAAGTTTCGCAGCTATCTGCTTCGTCCTTCCCAACCGGTTCAGTTCCGCTACGAGGGTGTTGAATACAGCATCACCATCGCAGATGTGCAGTTATTTCCCCAGGGGTTTGCGGCATTGATGGCCGAACCGGATCTGCTGACCGATGAACCGTCGCTGCTGCTCATGGACATCGGCGGTTGGACGGTGGATCTGATGCGTATCGACAATGCCCTGCCGGTGGCGGAAACGGCGCACAGTCTGGAACTGGGGATGATCCGCTGCATCGATGAGATCCGGGAGCGGGTCCGCCAGGAAACCGGTCTTTCGCTTACCGACGCTCAGATCGAGCAGATACTGGCAGGCCAGCCCTGCAGCCTGTCGGACGAGGTGCGCAGCATCGTGAACAAACAGGGCCGGCTGTATACCGAGCGGTTGTTCTCCGCGGTCATGGAGGCGGGTTTCGACCTTCATGCGATGCCTCTGGTCATGTTGGGCGGCGGGGCTTGCATCGTGAACCGCCACGTTAGCCCCAAAGACGGCCTGTGCCGTGTGATTCCGCTGCTGGATGACCGGGTGAACGCCATCGGTTTTGAGCGCGCTTTGGGCCGCGTTCAGGGCACGGTGAGCGAGGGGTGAAGCGGCCACAATACGTTTTCCGGCCACAGCTCAGTATCCCGGACCATCGACGAGCATGGACCCTGCTGCAGCAGATGCCCGCAAACCAGCGCAAAGATTTTCTGGTCAGGGCGATCCTGGCCGAGGAACAACGGGAAGTGTTCAAGCAGATGCTGCGGGAAGTAATCCGGGAAGAACTTGCGAGAGGAGTCGTGATCCAGGAGCATACCAAACCGACTGCGGAGAAAGAGGTGCCCAAACAGACGCTTGATTTTTTGGCATCCCTTTGCGATTGAACACGGGCTTGTCATTGTTGCTTATGATACATTTCAGACATGCTATTCAATGAATTATCGTTGGATTTTGTGAATGGCTTTGTCGATGCGTTTGCAGTATGCTTTGCTTAGCCCGAGGGCAGAAACACAGGAAAGGAGCCACAGCATGAGCAAACTTACGGTAACGCTTCCGGACGACCTGCACGCACAGATCCGGCAGGAACTGGAAGCACAGGGCATCACCACCGGTCAATTCATCGAGATGGTGGTCACAAAATACTTCACGAAAAGCAAGGAAGGAGAAAACAACATGGCAACCAGAACCATCGCATTCCAGGTATCCGAGGAACTCTACCAGCGCATCAAGGAGTACCTCAATCGCTATCAGGAGGTCTACGGCAGAAAGCTGACCCAGCGGGAGTTCATGCTCCAGCTCATCGAGGACGCCCTGAGTGAAGCGGAGGATGAATTCGAGGCCGCCGTCGCAACGGAGGAAGAATCCCCGGAAGCGGAAGAAGGGCTGGACAGCGAGCCTGACACCGGGGAGGCCGATGAGAGCAATGCCTCCGAAGATGACAGCGGTGAATCCCCGGAAGGAGATTCGGAATACGATGAAAGCGACATTCCTGAAACCACCGCGGAATAAGCATACAATCCAGAAGCCCCGCAGGTTAATGAACCGCCTGCCAGGGCTTTTTTCATATCCATTTGAAGGGAGGGATGCTTTTGCTTGTGCTCTAAATAACAACACTATCATCAGGAAAGGAGCGGATGCGCAAGACCATTCACTATATTGATATGTTCGCCGGCATGGGCGGCTTCCGGGAGGGGCTGACCAGAGCCAGCGATTTTGTTTGCATGGGGCACTGCGAGATCGACAAATACGCCGACCGCAGTTACCGCGCCCTGTTTGACACGGAGGGAGAGTGGTTCATTGACGATGCCCGAAAAGCCGATCCCGAAACAATGCCCGACTTTGAACTGCTCTGCGGAGGATTTCCTTGCCAGGCTTTCAGCCTTGCCGGCAACCGACGAGGGTTCGGAGATCCCCGCGGCACTCTCTTCTTCGAGTTGGCCCGACTGGCTGAAGCCCGGAAACCTCGCTATCTGCTGTTTGAAAACGTACCCGGCCTGCTTTCTCATGACGGCGGACGGACGTTTGCGACGATCCTCCATACGTTGGACCGACTGGGGTATGGCGTGGAATGGCAGGTGCTCAACAGCAAAGATTTCGGCGTCCCCCAGTCCCGCCGCAGGGTGTATCTTGTCGGATATCTTGATGACCGATGTAGAGGAAAAATACTTCCTTTCACCGACACAACAGGAAATGCTCTTGCACAAATCCGACGAGGGCCCCAGGACGAGCGAATCTATTCCCCCGACGGAGTAAGCTGCACCCTGGCTGCACAGGTAGGAGGGGGCGGAGGGCGCGTGGGATTGCCCATCAAAGAAGCGACCCGGAAAGGCTATAAGATGGCCTATGAAGGGGACAGCATCGATATCAGCTACTACAGCACCAACACCCGCCGCGGCCGGGTGGGGCACAAAATTGCCCACACCCTCACCACGGGATCGACGCAGGGAACTCTCTGCTTCATCGATATGAACCGTGATCCCAAAACCACCGAGATTGCCCGCTGCCTGACCGCAAAGCAGAATGGCGGGATTCGCAAACATAAGAGAGAGGCTTCCGGGGTTCTGTGCAATGGCCGAATCCGCCGCCTGACCCCACGGGAGTGCCTGCGCTTGCAGGGCTGGACGGATGACCGCATCGACAAGGTGTTGGCCATTCAGAGCGACAACCAGGTCTACAAACAGGCCGGGAACGGTGTGACGGTCAATGTGGTGGAAGCCATCGGGCGTCGGCTGGCAGCTCTGGATACAGAACTTTACGGAGGTGAGGTGCCTGGCCCTTGATTTCAAAGATCAAAATTACGGCTGTGAAATCGAAATGACGGGACTGACCCGTGAACAGGCAGCAAGGGCTGTTGCAGTGCTGTTTGGAACTACGGCAAGAAGAACGCGGGAATCTGTGACCTACGATCCTTGGGAAGTGCTCGACCGTGATGGGAAAAAATGGCGCTTTGTTTACGATGGGAGTATCAGCGCGGTCAAACGATGTGGGCGGGAAAGGCTGTCCACCACCGATACGCTATACAAAGTCGAATTGAATTCGCCTGTCCTGCAGTACAGCGAAATGGAAAAACTTCAGCAGGTCATCCGGACCCTGCGCCATGCGGGAGCAATTGTGAACACCAGCTGTGGTATGCATGTCCATGTGGACGCTGCGCATCACACACCTCAAAGCCTGAAAAATGCATTGTCTATCATGTACTCCAAAGAGGATATTTTGTTTGCCGCTCTGGAAGTAAACGAAAGCCGTGTTGAAAGATGGTGCAAAAAGGTCGAGGCGGACAAGCTGGTGAAGATTCGCAAGCTGCCTTCCTGGGCAGGCATGAACAGGATGGCCGATCTGTGGTACGCAGATTGTTACGACAGCAGAAACGCCCACTACAACCAGACCCGTTACCATGCCTTGAATCTGCATTCGGTCTTCTACCATGGAACCCTGGAATGGCGCTGTTTTAACTCCACGCTTCATGCGGGAGAGGTGAAGGCCAACATCATTCTGGCACTGGCTATTTCTGCGCAGGCCATCAACCAAAAGTATACCCAGTTCCGAAAGACGCCATCGGGGACAACCCGGCATTTACGCTGCGAACATTTTTGCTGCGTCTGGGGCTGATCGGCCCGGAATTCAAAAATGTGCGTATGCACCTTTTAAAGCATTTGCCCGGTGACAAAGCCTGGCGTTACGACAGGAGCCATTATGCACAGCAACAGACAAGGGCCCGAACACGGGATGAGGCCCGATGAAAGGAAAGAAAACCATGAAAGAATATTTTGCCTACGGCTCGAACCTGAATCTGGGCCAAATGGCCGGACGGTGCCCGGAGTCTACCACAGTTCAGACCGCACGGCTGGAAGGGTATGAACTGGCCTTCCGAGGCGGCGTTCTTACGATACTGCCGAAAGAAGATTCCCATGTGGACGGTCTGATCTGGTCGATCAGTGAGCAAGACGAACGGCATCTGGACCGCTATGAAGGATTTCCCCGGTTGTATGGAAAGGAAACCGTCACCGTTCAGGATGCTTCCGGAACAGGACATGCGGTGTTGATCTATATCATGGAGGAACCTTGGTGTTCAAGGCCGCAGGAACCCGGCGGGAATTATCTGAATACTGTTTTGGAAGGGTGTCGTCAGACAGGGGTACCCCAAGAACCGGTTCTGAAAGCATTGGAGCGCTGTCGCGGGGAAGTACGGCGATGCCATCCACCGGAAAAGTGTTCAAAGCAACAAATATCCGGCAGATAATACAGTAATTCCCGAAATATGGAAACCGGAGCAGACTCTCGCCTTCCTGGCGAGGGCCTGTTTCTTTTACAGGAAAGGGGGCGTTTATCTTGGGTGTTAGCACTATAACAACCGATGCCTTGCGCCGCATGAGCGACCGCGAAGGACTGGTTTTACAGGGCTGCGGCGGGGATCTGCAGGAATGGCTGGATGGCATCAATGAGATGTTTACCGAAAATGGCATCTTGAAAGATGGCACCAAGTTTCAGAATATCTCATCCTTTGAGAATGAGGGCCTGACCTGTTTGTTCTATCCCTTTGAGGGTGTGTCGCTGGATATCGGAAAACTTGCTATGTGGCGGTTACAGACCCATGCGACATTCGGTGGCACCTGGCTTTCGGATTTTGTTCCGAATCGTTTGGGTGGTTTTATCCCGGAACACGGGCGGGCGGTAGAGCCGTTGGAAGGACAGACCCGACCGAAACCGAAAAGACAGCAGGAACGGTGACCGATAATGCAGTTGTAATAAAGGAGACAGTTATGCCGAATCATTTTATGAAACTCTGGAAACGGGGGCTGGCACTTCTGCTGGCAGGCGTTTTGTTGTTCAGCAATCTGAGCGGTTCGCTTGCCTTTGCAGAATCTACTCCCTCGCAAGAAACCACGGAGGCTACCGCCGAAACAGCGGAAACCGCTGACACAGCCTCGCTGAGCGAACAGGCCCAGGCGTTTGCGGAAGCCGTCGCGGCGCTGGATCGTGACAGCATGGTGGCGGCCAGCAATGACTGGGGACTGGCGCATCAGGCATGGATGGCCGATCTGGACAACGCCGTGCTGGAGTCCAAGCTCAATGAAGCCATTGCTGTGCAGGAAGAAACCTGCGCACCGCTGTATGCAGCGGAGGACCTGTACAATCAAATCTCGGAAGAAGAACGCAGCGATGACCGTGTGCAGGACGCTTATGCTGTGTGGGCAGCGATTCTGGCAGCCACCTACGCCGCTATGGAAAACCCGGTGGCGACCGGGGCAGGCGGAGAACCGGATCTGGCCGAGATCACGGAGATGCTTTACGATGATTTGCCGGACGCACCCACCGGCAGTTATATCGGCAGTATGGGGTTGCCCATTGCTACCGGGGAAACGCGGATTTCCATCTCGGAATGGGTCACCGATCTGTACGACGGGGTGGACGCGCATATCAATGCGGAAGCCCTCCATGCGGATGATCTGGTCATTACAGTGGACCGCGAACCCGGGGAAGAATATGCCATCGTTCCCTTGATGGTACAGGTCGAGTACCCTGCCAATGGCAGTACATCAGAAATCCTCTTACCCGAGGACGTGGTTCTTCTGGATTTTGAGGGGAACCCGGCGGATACAGATGAAATTGCATCTATCACTAAGGCCAGCTACACGGAAACTTCAGCCAGTGCGTCTGGTTTCTATGTGAAAGCCAAGCAGGATTTCTCGGTGGAGTTTGTCTACCACGGGCCAGATGGAAGCGAATTGCGCAAGACACTGCAGGTGAAACTGGGGGAGAGCAAGGTGGCCGCCAAAGCCGCAGCCAATGCTGGTATCAGCACCTATGCGGCCGGGCCTACACCGCCTTTTACCACTGGCAAGATCACCTCCATCGCGTTCGAGGGCGGCACCTGGCTCATTTGGTTTAATGGCCAAGAAGCCTATTGCTGCTCACACGGTCTTAACGGCCAGCCCAACGGCTGCCCCACCTATAGTTTTTCCTATGTATCCAAGCTGGAGCCGGGGCAATACACACCCGGTAACCACTATGCCAACCAGGTGAATATCTGGGGCGGTTTGGGGCAGCTTTCGCTGAACCTGCTGGAAGAAAAGCACAGTGGAACTTCGGCCTCCACCTATGGGTTGGAGAGTGAAAGCGCTGAAGCTGCGGCCTACCGCTATTACGATGACGTGCAGCTCTGGATCATGGCCAATTACCCGGACAGTCTGGCAGCTCAGACCTACCGTGCCTCTGCCCAGGCATTGGCTGAACAGGGAACGGAGAACCGAGCGGCTACCTATTCTGGCGAAAACGGGTATTACACCTATATCTATAACCCGCCTGCCGGGTATGCCTGGCAGATCGTTGCCATCGTAGGCGAGGAGATCCCTGCGGAGAGCAGCGGGGAAGAAGTCCCCGACGCTCCCGACGCCGAATACTATTCGGCCAACTGGAGCGCGCCGCCGCAGACCGCCAGCGGCAGTTTCGATTTGACGTTTACTATCAATACGGACAAGCAGCAGTTGGAAACTGCCGAAAAGGTGGACGGGGCCTCCATCACGATCACGCCCAGCAAGACGGGCGGCAGCATCGACGGCGGCACCTGGCAGATGAGCCCTGCCGGTGCGCAGACGGTGACCACCAGTGGCCACACGCAGGATGACAAGTACCAGACCAACGGCGGTGACGCTACCGCCACCTGGACAGTGCATTACGAGGTCACCAAGACCAGTACCACCAGCCTGAGCGGTCAGGAAGGGCCTTTCAGCAGCCAGGCCGAGGCGGATGCGGCGGCAGAAGCCGCCAAAAACGCCGCCATTTCGCAACTGCAAGCCGAGGCCCAGGGTATGGTGGATGCAGCCATCGCCGCTGCTCGCGCCGAACTGGCAACCATCCGCTTCTCCTACGATGAAGTGGAGATTCCGTATGGCTTCGAGGAATTCAATGGCAGTCTTGGCAGCCACCAGACCATCACCGTGCCTGCCGATAGTTCCAACGATTACGTTATGAAAAATGACGAGTGGAGCCTGCAGGTAAATCTGAAAAAGGTGGACAGCGAGACCGGCGAGCAAATTGCCGGGGATGCACTCTATGAAGTCTACGAGTGGGACACCGTCACCCAGCAGTACGTCCCGTATGGCGGGTACAACGGTTACCGGGTGGAACGGAACCCCGACGGCACCTATTCTGTCGTGAATGACACAGAGTATGGCACCGAGTATGACACCAGCCGCACGATGTACTACACCCAGCGCAACGAGGGGCGGTTTGTCATTGTGGAAACACGCGCCCCGTCTGGATACTACGGCGACTGGTCGGATGTAGAGCATCCCGGCACCGCAGACACCCCGCTGGGCAAGCGCGGCTACTACATCGAGATCACTGCCGCCAACGACGGCAGTGTGATCACGCTGGACAACACCCATTACAGTGCTGATATTGCCACCAGCTATACGGGCGGCACCAAGCTGCTGACCAGTGGCGGCGTCGAGACCACCGTCACTATCTACAAGGCCAGCGAGGAACCTGCCGCCGAAGTGCAGTACCAGGATGCGGGCCGCGCTTACAACACCGACAACTCCGGCACCGCAGCCAACGAGGACAACTATACCATGACCCCGGTCGCGGGTGTCATGCAGAATGACCGCGTGCTGGGAGAGATCTCTCTGTCCAAGGTCGATCTGGACGCCGTGCGCTATATCGGCGGCCGTGATACCAATGGTGATGCCATGGCCAGCGGTCAAGCCCATGCGGATGCCCGGCTGGACGGCGCGGTGTATGACCTGTATGCTGCCGAGGACATCCAGCACCCGGACGGCGTGACCGGCACGGTAGATTACAGCAAAATCACCTATGCAGACGGCACCCCTATCTGGCACACCACCAT
>DXBF01000065.1 GCA_019116705.1 Candidatus Gemmiger avistercoris | reverse complement strand
CGCTGAAAGCCGACGACGGCCGGGTGCTGCTGTTCGCCTGGATGGGTATGTCCGAAACCGCGTACGGCCGCAACCCCAGCGCCGCCCGGGGCTGGGACCAGGCGCTTGCCATGCCGCGGGAACTGTGCTGGCGGGACGGGCGGCTGTGGCAGAAACCGCTCGCCGAGCTGGAAGCCCTGCGCGGCCCCCGCACCCGGCAGGACGGCCGGGCGCCGGCCCGGTTCCACAGCCGCCGCTGCGAACTGCGCGTGCGCCCCGAGCCCGGCCAGGACGTGACCATCCGCCTGTATGAGGACGCCGCGCTGCGCTTCAGCGCCGATGAAAAACTGCTGACGCTGGAGATGGGCCCTGTCTGCGGGGCCGGGCGGGACCTGCGGCGGATGAAGCTTGAGCGGCTGGAAGAACTTGACCTTTACCTCGACAGTTCGACCCTTGAAGTCTTTGTCAACGGCGGCTGCGCCACCATGACCAGCCGCATCTTCGGCGCCGACGACACCCTTGCCCTGGACGCCTTTGCCGGCGTGGCCGAATATTGCCCGATGCGCGCGTTTGAGATTGCCGACGCCCGTGAGAATGGCGTATAATAGGAACCGGGGCGCCGCGCCTGCCGCCCGCCCCGGCTTATTTTCCCACCAACGGAGAAAGGATCGACCGTTATGTCCATCGTGTTCCACCCGCAGAGCCGGACCTTCCACCTGTACAATGCCTGTATCAGCTACATCTTCAAGGTGCTGCCCAGCGGCCACCTGGGGCAGCTGTACTGTGGCAAAGCGCTGCGCGACCGGCCGGACTTTGACCATCTGTTCGAGACTGCGCCCCGCTCCATGGCCGCCTGCTTCTTTGATGACGACACCGCCTACTCACTGGAGCATATCAGGCAGGAATATGCGGTCTGCGGCGCAGGCGACACCCGTCTGCCCGCGCTGGACGCCCGCATGGCGGACGGCAGCCGCCTGCTGGACCTGCAATACCAAAGCCATGCCGTCACGCCGGGCAAACCGCCCATCGAGGGCCTGCCCGCCACTTATACGGAGCAGGACGACGAGGCCGACACGCTGACCGTCACGCTGGCAGACCCGCTGGCAGGCGTCACGGTGACGCTGTTTTACACGGTTTTTGCGCAGCTGCCCGCCATCGCCCGCCATGCCGAGATCGCCTGCACCGGCGAAAACCCGGTTTCGCTTGACCGGGCCATGAGCCTCTGCCTGGACCTGCCGGACAGCGACTACGAAATGGTGGAACTGACCGGCGCCTGGGCCCGGGAACGCCATGTGGCCACCCGCCCGCTGGCCGAAGGGGTGCAGGCGGTCTACTCGCTGCGCGGGCATTCCAGCCACCAGTTCAACCCCTTCCTTGCGCTCAAGCGCCCGGACTGCGGCGAGATGCATGGGGAAGTGTACGGTTTCAGCCTTGTTTACAGCGGCAACTTCCTGGCCCAGGCCGATGTGGACCCCTACCATGTCACCCGGGTGACAATGGGAATCCACCCGCAGAATTTCAGCTGGACGCTGCGCCCCGGCGAGACCTTTGCCACGCCCGAAGCCGTGATGGTCTACAGCGACCGGGGGCTCAACGGCATGTCACAGGCTTTCCACACCCTGTACCGCAGCCGGCTGGCCCGGGGCGTCTGGCGCGATGCGGTCCGGCCTGTCCTGGTCAACAACTGGGAAGCCACCTATTTTGACTTCAACGAGGAGAAGCTGCTGGCGCTGGCGACCGAAGCCAGGGCGCTGGGCATTGAGCTTTTTGTGCTGGACGACGGCTGGTTCCGGAACCGCAGCAGCGACGAGACCGGCCTGGGCGACTGGGAAGTGGACACCGCCAAGCTGCCAGGCGGGCTGAAAGGCTTCGGGGAGAAGCTCAACGCCATGGGCCTGCAGTTCGGGCTGTGGATTGAGCCGGAGATGGTCAACCCCGGCACCCGGCTGTGGCAGGAACACCCCGACTGGGTGCTGCACCAGCCCGGCCGCCGCCCCCTGCCCAGCCGCCACCAGTATGTGCTGGACTGTTCCAACCCCGCAGTGGTGGATTACCTCTACGACCGGCTGACGGCGCTGCTGGACGGCGCGCCGGTCAGCTACATCAAATGGGATATGAACCGCAGCATCAGCGACGCTTTCTCCTGCGCTGCCGGCCCCGAAGGGCAGGGCGCGGTGCTGCACCGGTATATCCTGGGGGTTTACCGGCTCTACCAGCGGCTGATCGACCGGTATCCCCGGATTTTGTTTGAGTCCTGCTCGTCGGGCGGGGCGCGGTTTGACCCCGGCATGCTCTACTATGCGCCCCAGTGCTGGGCCAGCGACGACACCGACGCGGTGGAACGGCTTAAGATCCAGTACGGCACCAGCTTTGTCTACCCGGTTTCCAGCATGGGGGCCCATGTGGCGGCTGTGCCCAACCACCAGCTCGGGCGGGTCACCTCGCTGACCACCCGGGCCAACGTGGCCTTCTTCGGCGCCTTCGGCTATGAGATGGACCTGACCCGGCTGCCCCCGCGCGGCCGGGAACTGGTCGCACGGCAGGTGGCGTTTTTCAAACAGTACCGCCGGCTGCTGCAGTTCGGCGCCTTCTGGCGGCTGCAAAGCCCCTTTGCACACAACGAAGCCGCCTGGATGACGGTATCGCCCGACCGGGAGACCGCGCTGGTGGGGGATTACCTGGTTTTGCAGCAGGCCAACGCCGGGTACCGCCGCATCCGGCTGGCAGGGCTTGCCCCTGACCGGCTGTACCGCGTCACGCCGCTGGGCAGCGGGGCCGAGCCCTGCGGGCCGGCCTACACGGCGGGCGGCGACGAACTGATGCAGGCCGGGCTTGTGACCACAGGCGACAGCCGGATGCAGCACGACGGGGATTTTGTTTCCCTGCTGTACCTGCTGGAAGCCGTGACGGAATAACGGGGGAGGGACCTATATGCTGGATGTTGTTGCCCTGGGCGAGTTGCTGATTGACTTTGCCCCTGTTTCCACCGATGCTGCCGGATACCCCACGCTGGCCGCCCAGCCGGGCGGCGCGCCGGGCAATTTCCTGGCCGCGCTGCAAAAATACGGCTGCACCACCGCCCTGATCGGCAAGGTGGGGGCCGACCGCTTTGGCGAGCTGCTGAAAGCCACCCTGGCCGAAAAGGACATCGGGACCCGCGGCATTGTGGCCGACCCGGCCGTGTTCACAACCCTGGCCTTTGTGACGCTGGACGCCACCGGCAACCGGGCATTCAGCTTTGCCCGCAAACCCGGCGCCGACACCTGCCTGCGCGCCGACGAGGTGGACACCGCCCTGATTGACGAAGCCCGGGTCTTTCACTTCGGCAGCCTGAGTTTGACCGACGAGCCGGCCCGCGCCGCCACCCGCGCCGCCGTGGCCCATGCCAAAGAGGCGGGGAAGTATATCAGCTTTGACCCCAACCTGCGCAGGCCGCTGTGGCCGGGTGAAGCCGCCGCCAAAGAGCAGATTGAATGGGGCCTGCGCCAGGCGGACATCGTCAAAATCAGCGACGAGGAGATTGCCTTCCTGTGGGGGCTTTCGCCCGAGGAAGGCGCCGGAAAGCTGCTGGCCGAGTACGGCGTGCAGCTGGTTTACGCCACGCTGGGGCCCAGGGGCTGCCACTTTGCCAACCGGCAGGGCTGCGGCGAAGTCGCGAGCCCCGCCGGCATCCGGGTGGTCGATACCACCGGCGCCGGGGACATCTTTGGCGGCAGCGCGATGAGCCGGTTCCTCAAAACCGGCAAGGCGCCGGCGGCGCTGACCGTGGAAGAGATGCGCGCCATCACCCGCTTTGCCTGCTGCGCCGCCAGCCTGTCTACCCAGAGCCACGGCGGCATCAACAGCGTGCCGGAAAAAGCGGCCGTGCAGGCGCTGCTTGAGGCATGAACCGAAGCCTGCCGGGGTTCCGCCCCTTGGGCCTGCCATAAAGAAAGCTGCCTTCCTGCATTCGCAAACGCAGGAAAGCAGCTTTCCTTTTTGTCGGAAACTTTCGGCGCGGGGCAAAGGGGCGTCTGCGCCAGAACGCCGCGGCATGCGCCCTACCGCCCGCTGAAATACCGGATCAAAATCTCCTTGATATAGTGATACCGCCGCGCATAACTGTTTTCCACCCGGATCAGTTCAAACCCATGCTCGCGGCAGATGGCCTCTTTCTTGCGGTCGCGGGCCTGCACGGCGGGGTCGCCGCGGTGTTCCTTGCCGTCGAGTTCAATGGCCAAAATCGGCATCAGGCGGCCGCCCTGCCGCTCGTAGACGACAAAATCAAAACGCCCGGTGTAGAACAGGTCCACGCAGGAAGGGTTGTCCACAAACACCTGCGAAATGGCGACCTCCCGCTTGACAGTGCAGCGCCGCCCGTCCAGGAAGGCGTTGTCCAGCGCGTGGTTCAGATTTTCGAGGAAGGCCTCCTCGGTCTTGGTGCTGTACGGCTTGATGCCCAGCGCCCGCGAAGCGGCGGGCTTGGCCGTCACCCGGGATGTGCCATGGGTCTTGACATACTGCACGAGTTCGTACAGATCATCCGAACCGCGCTGACACGCGTGCAGCCGGTCAAGCTGCGCCTGGTTGGACAGCACGACGAGCTGCTCCCGGGCGCGGGAGGTGGCCACGTTGATGAGCTCTTTGTTGTCCTTCAGCCACTTGTAGGTTTCCGGCCGGGTTCTGTCGGTGACGGCCAGCGAGAAGATCACAACGTCCTTTTCATCCCCCTGGAAGGCATGCACCGTGCCGCAGCTGGCGTTGGCGTACCCGCGCAGCTTCAGCAGGTTCTCAATACATTCCCGCTGGCGCGCAAACGGCGTGATGATGCCCACACTGCGCTCCGGGTATTTGTCGAGATACCGGCGGATCATATCCACCTCGGCCGGGGCGGTGTTCTTCTCGTCGGTGGTGTCGTTGGGGATTTCCACATAGACGAGCGGCTTGTCGCTTTCCACTTTGCTGGCGATATGCAACTTGTTGTTGTAGTACTTTTTGTTGTTGAACTGGATAATGCGCGGGTGGCAGCGGTAATGCCAGCTCAGCAGCACCTCGTCGCTGATCGCGTCGCAGGCGAGGAAGCACTTGTAGATTGAGTTGGCGATGTAATCGTATTCCTGCGTGACCCGGTAGCGGCGGCGCAGGGTTTCGTTGTCCTTGGGGTCCAGCACAATCACCGGGCTGAGCTGCTGCGGGTCGCCGACGAGCATCAGGCTGCTGCCGCGCAGGATCGGCACGAGCGACATCGCGGTGTTGCACTGGCTGGCTTCATCCATGATGACCATGTCAAAGACAGGCTCCGGCTTGCCCAGCCGGTGGGCGGAGATGCAGGTGGTGGCGATGATCGGGAACACCCGCAGCAGCTTTTTGAGGTTTTCCGGCTCGGAGAGGTAGCGGTTGAAGGCGATCGCCTTTTCCTGCGGATCGTCGGCGCTGTTGACAATCTCCATCAGGTCCTCATACTTCGGCTCGCCCAGGCGCAGAATGCAGCGGGCCGAGGTGAAATAGAGATACTGGTACAGTTCCTCCTCGTTGCGGTCGAGGAGTTCCAGCGCATCCGCGGTGGTAACGCTGCCCAGTTTGGTCAGTTCTTTCTGCAGCGCGGGCAGCTGCGCGCCCTGCAGTTCATACTGGAAGTTCAGGTGGCTGCGGGCTTCCAGCAGGCGGTGGATCGTCGCCTCCCGCTCCCGCAGATCGAGGATCTTTTCGTAGCGCTCGAGCAGCGCGGTCAGCTGTTTGGCGCGCTCGGCCCGCTGGGCGTGGTTGCGGTCGAGAACTTTCTCATAGACTTGCAGTTTCCGGCACTGCTCGTACAGCTGGCGGATGGTATCCAGCGCGGCGGCCGTGCGTTCGCTGTTGCCCAACCGCAGAATCGGGAACGGGATCGTGCGGCCCCGGTAGGTCAGGTTTTGCAGTTTTTCCACCACGCCGTCAATCGGGTGGTTGTTGTAGGAGGCGAACAGCACGGTCCGCTCGTTGAAAAAGGCGGTGACCAGCGTGTTAACGATGGTGTTGGTCTTGCCGGTGCCGGGCGGCCCCTGCACATAGGTCAGCGGGTAACGCATCGCGCTGTTGATAGCCAGCAGCTGGTCGAGGTTGATCCGCCGGTTGAGCAGCGCCAGCGGGAAAGACTTGCGCCGGCGCGGGCGGGTGGTCATCTCGCCAAAAAAAGCGCGGATCGGCGGGGTCGGGCCGGACTTCCCGTCCGTTCGGTCGCCGTCATAAAGATCAAGGATGCCGCGGTACTCATAATCCAGATCCACATGCACATCCCGCCCGATCGCGACAAGATAGGGCATATCGTTGACGCCCCGAAGCTGGGGATTGTTGGCGGTGACCCGGTCCTTGATCCGTTCAAGGTTTTGTTCCAGATGATCGAGCAGGTCATAGTCCTCGGGGTCCAAAAACTGCCGCAGGCTGACCTTGTCGCCCTGGATTGTGAATTCGCGGCAGAGAACGATCTCGTCCCGGGGGCGCAGTTCCCGCTTTTTGACGTCCAGCACCAGCGGCCGGTACGCCAGCACATACAGACCTCTGGGCGTGTCTACGCTGATGAGGTTGAGCCCCAGCTGCTGGATGTGCAGCTTCCGGCCGGCCGGGCCTTGGGTGCGCTGCTGGAAGTTTTCCACAATCTCGCGGAACTGCGCATCGTTCAAGGGCAGCCGACCGCCCGAAAAGGAATCGCCGTCCAGGTGCCGGATCAGGGCGTAGTCTGTCTTGTAGGGCACGCTGTCCAGCCGGTTGCAGGCGGCCAGGTAGTCCAGCACCCGCAGGTTGACCGGGTTGGAGAATAACGCGGCGTACTGATTCGGGTTTTCCTCAATATCCGCCACAAGCGCCTCGTTCACCGGGCACCAGGACCCTTCCACCAGCTCGGCGGAACGGATGCGGTCAAGATAGATCGAGAGTTCCTGCACGGTCAGCTGCCCCAGGTGCAGCCCGTCCACAACCAGAACGCCGCGGGGCAGCCGCAGCTCCCGGATGGCGATCCAATAGCGGGTGGTCTGCTCGTTTCTGTTGCGATATTCAATGGTCAGCCATTTGCCTTCATGGATGGCCTTGAAGACGGCAGCATAGACACCGGTCATGGGAATCCCTCTTTCCCGCAGCGCCGCAGAGGTCAATCAGACAATGCGAACGATCGACAAACTTCTTGTTTTTTATTATATCAGTTCCTGCCATACAAGACAATGCCCGCCGTTTTGTACGGCCGGGCATAGGCATAAGCAACATGCTTTTTCTTCAAAACTCATGTAAACTTTATAAACTCCGGGTCATAAAACACCTTGTCCCGATTGGCATACAGAACCGGCAGGATGTCCTGTAAACGGCCGGTCTCTTGGATGTTGTGACGTGTCCATTCCAGCGCGGACTGCTTGTTGAAAAGTCTGGGCGCCAGCCGCCTGTTGATGATCGGATTGTCCGTTTCCAAACCGATCTGCGTCTCGGCATAAAAGGTGCTCCCGCCGTCCGGCGTGGGTGTATACAAATGCCGGAGCCGCCCCACCGGCGTATTGCCCATCATGATCTTAAAGGCAAATTCCCGGTTGTCCAGGCGAACGGTCTGCATCTCGAAATAGATGACATCATTCACTTCGTTGGTCAGTTCGTGAATGCGGGTGCGGGCCCCCACCTGGAACCCCAGGTTCTTCTTGCCGCCCACGCTGGTCAGCGGCGTGACGGCCACATGATCGCGGTGGTGCCACAGATGATGGATGGATACCTGCGGGCCGGAAAAGTCCACGCCGTTCCAGGTGGTGCTGCAGCTCAGGTGCTCAAAGAACCATTACAGAGGGTCAATTCTAAAGTCGGGGAGCTCACTGCCGAAGCAGCCAGTCCAGGACATAGGTCTGCCGGATGCCGTTGTGGGAAACCGGCGGGTCGTTGTCCATCGTCAGCAGGGTTTTGGGGTTGTGATCGGGGATCGAATCCAGCGGCGCCAGCTCCCGCTGCAGCGTCTGTTCGTCCCGCACGGACCAGGATACCTGGTAGTATTCCGTGTTTCCGGCATAATCCTGGGCAACAAAGTCCACCTCGCCGGATCCGGATTTCCCAACATAGACCCGATACCCCCGGCGCAGCAGTTCCAGGTAGACGACGTTTTCCAGAATATGCCCCTGATCCACATTTCTCGTTCCCAGCAGATAATACCGCAGGCCGACATCCGCCAGATAATATTTGTCCAGCAGCCGCAGGTACTCCTTGCCTTTGACATCGTACCGGCCGACCCGATACATGAGCAGGCTGTCGGTCAACCCTTCCAGATAATTTTCGACGGTATGGTTGGAGATTTTTCGGCCTGCGCTGGTCATGGCATCCGCGATTTTTTTTGCCGAACAGAGGTTGCCGATGTTATCAAAGAGGAACCGGATCACGCTCTTCAACATGCCCGGATCCTGGATGTTTTTTCGCTCCACGATGTCGTTGAGGACGACCGTGTTAAACAGGCCGTCCAGGTATTCATGGATGTTCCGCCGGTTGGTGAGCTGCACGGTGTAGGGGAACGAACTGTTGTAGACATAGTTCCGATACAATTCTTCCCGGTTTGTCTGCCCGGGGAAGGCGTTGGCATACTCGGCAAAAGACAGCGGAAGCATTTTCAGTTCAACAAACCGCCCGGAGAGAAGGGTCGCCAGTTCGCCCGACATAAAGTAGGCGTTGGAGCCGGTCATGTAGACATCGGCGTTCTTTTGGACAAACAGGCTGTCTACCGCTCTCTCATACTTTTCCACATGCTGGATCTCATCCAGGAAGATGTAATTCATCTTGTCCGGGACCATTCTGGCTTTCACATAGTCATAGAGCGCCCGATAGTTATGCAGGTCTTCAAACGCCACATCTTCCAGATTGATGGCAATGATCTGCGCATCCGAAACGCCGTCCTGTTTTAGAAAGTCGCGGTACAAGTCAAACAAGGTGGATTTCCCGCACCGGCGGATGCCGGTCACCACCTTGATGGCCTGCTTTTCCCGCCACTCCTGCAAAAAGCGAAGGTATTCCGGCCGTTGAATCAGCATAAGTGCGCCCCCTTTCGTTTGTCTAATGGAATTATTTTACCATTTATTTGTTTTCGTCGCAATAGTTGGAACACGATTTCCACAATTCTACTATTTCGACTTACATTTGCAATAAAATTGATTGTACGCCCCGCGTCACAGCTGCAGCCATCTTGCCGAAAAACAACGGATCCTCAGAATAATGCCGGAAGCCAAAGTGCTGGATGAACTGTATATTCAGCGTGTCGAGAAACGCGACACGCTACAAAAGGGGCAGCAGCCGCGCACTGCCGCCGCAGTGGCGTGTCGGAGGCCAACCGGGCCGCAAGCCCGGCTCTTAGGCCAGAGATTGTCTGCCGACAGCGACGATTTTAGACTTTTTCGACAGTTTGTAACCACCAGCTAACATTGGTGGTTAGAATAGTCACTCGAATTGTGGCAAAAGTCCCGGCCACACGAAAACAGCAATTCAGTTTAGACGGATACATCATTGACAGCTTGTAAAGTCCTGGCTATAATAAAGTCACAATTTGGTTTAGACAAACATTCTGAATAAAATTGACTATACTATAACCGAAGGGAGAGATTTTCATGCCATATATCAAGCGAGCTGTGGAAGAGACGATTTCACGGGTGTCCAAAATGTTTCCGGTGTTGCTGGTAACTGGTCCAAGGCAGGTTGGGAAAACGACCTTATTGCAAAGAATGGCAGAGGCACAGCAAAGCGAAGGCATAGAGCGCAAATATGTTACTCTGGACGATCCTGACGTCAGATACCTGGCAAAGCGCGATCCTGCCCTGTTTTTACAGAGGTATTCCCCGCCGGTACTGATTGATGAGATCCAGTATGCAACAGAGTTGCTGCCCTACATCAAAATGAGCGTAGACCGTTCCAAAAGAAAAGGTGATTTCTGGATCACGGGTTCGCAGGTGTTCCGACTTATGAAAAATGTCAGCGAAAGTTTGGCCGGACGGGTCGGAATCGTGAACTTACTGGGGTTATCCGATGCGGAGATCTACCAGGAACCGAGCGAGCCTTTTCAAACGCAAGCCGGGCATTTGATGGAGCGTTTGTCTGTAAAAAGAAAAAGAGATTTAAATGAGATCTACCGCAGGATATTCAAAGGTTCCATGCCGGAACTCTATGCAGACGAAAATGTGGATTGGGAGACTTACTACCGCTCCTATGTTGATACCTATCTGCAAAGGGATATTCGGGACCTGGCACAGGTTGCGGATGAAATGCAGTTTTATAATTTTATGACGATTGTGGCTGCACATACCTCAAAACCTGTTGTCTACGAGGAACTGGCGAGTGCCGCAGGCGTTTCAGCTCCAACGGCAAAGAAATGGCTCTCTATTTTGGTGTCGTCTCATATCATTGCACTTGTACAGCCTTATCATAACAATGCACTCAAACGGGTTGTAAAGATGCCATTGATCCATTTCCTGGACACCGGCTTGGCAGCGTACCTCTTAAAATGGGGCAATCCCGAAGCACTGGAAAGAGGGGCCATGTCCGGGGCGTTCTTTGAGAGCTATGTTTTTTCAGAGATTTATAAGAGTTATCTGAACGCAGGAAAAGAGCCGCCTATTTTCTATTA
>DXBF01000064.1 GCA_019116705.1 Candidatus Gemmiger avistercoris | reverse complement strand
CTGCTCTGCCCACTATATCCGGGAAGATGTACTGCGAGAACTGGTGTAGGAGCGCATTCGGGCGGTCAATGCCTATATCCGGCAGGACGTGGAGGGCTTTCAGGAGGAGTGGCTGCAATGCCGCCGTTCCGATCAGGAACGCAACATCCGTGAAGATCGGAAACGAGTGGAACAGGCCAAGAAGCGGCTGGCTGACTTGGATGTTCTTCTGTCCCGACTTTATGAGGACTTTGTCCTGGGTGATCTGAGCAAGGAGCGGTACAAGAAAATGACCGCCGATTACGAGGCAGAACAGGAACGGTTAAAACTCGAAATTGAAGTGACGGAAGAATGGCTGGAAACGCAGGAAACTATGAGTGCTGATGTAGACGCCTTTGTAGCCCTGACCCAGAAGTATGTGGATGTGCCGGAATTGACACCTACGATAGTCAATGAATATATCAAGAAGATTGAGGTGTTTGCGCCGGACAAATCCAGCGGCAAGCGGGTACAGAAGGTGAAAATCTATTTCAACTTCGTGGATGACGTAGAGATTCCTGTGATTTCCGAGCCTGTTGTTGCGAAATCTACCCTTGGACGCAGAAAAACGGCGTGACCATTACGGTCACACCGTTCTCTGCCCCTCGCAAAGCTAAATAGTACCTTATCACTATTACGCCTTCGCTTCAGGGGGCTTGCTTTTTAGGATACCGGGAACAGCACCTTCTGGCTGTCCAGTGCGAACAGGTTGTCACGGTTCACCACCCGAGTCGCGGTAGCCACATTTTTTTCCACACCGCCGCCCTGCCCGGACAGCAGGCGGTAGGCGCTCTGCACGCCGAAATACCCCATCTCGTAGGTATTCTGGATGACCATGGCGTCCACGGCCCCGTCCTGCAGCGCATCAATGGTCACCGGGTTGGAGTCGAACGCCACCATAAACAGCGCGTTGGCCAGGTGCATCTCCTGCACCGCCTGGGCCGCGCCCACGCTGGTGGGTTCGTTGAAGGCCAGCAGCACGTTGATCTCCGGGTGTTCACGCAGCATGGCCAGCGTATCCAGGCGGGCGCTGTTGGCTTCCGCCAGGGTATGGATGGTCGCCACGATCTCGCTGCGGCCGCTTTGCTCGAAAGTATCCACCGCGCCCCGCTCCCGGTCTTGGCCGTTGGCGCTGTTGATGTCATAGTTCACGATGCCCACCCGCAGGGTACCGGGCACGCCTTCCAGCGCGGCTTCCGCCGCCATTTTGCCCGCGCTGTAGTTGTCGGTGCCGATGTAGGTTGCCACATTTTCCGAGTTTACCGCCGAATCAATGACTACGATCTCCACCCCCTGCCCGGCGGCCGCCTCGATCGCAGGCGCGTTGGCATCGAAATCAATGGCCGAAAACACCAGTGCCTGCGCGCCGTTTTCCACCGCCTCGGCGATCATCTCGTTCTGCGTTTCGTAGTCTTCCTCCGTCTCCGGCCCGGTGATGGTCAGGTCCAGATTGTATTCGGTGGCCGCCGCCTCCGCCCCCACAAAAACCGCTTTCCAGAAATCCGTTTTGGTGGACTTGGCCACCAGCGCCACCTGGTAGCGCGCCGAGCCGGAGGCAGGGCGGGCCGGGGAACCCGCGCACCCCGCCAGCAGACAGAGCGCCAGCAGCAGCGCCGGCAGGCGGATGCTTTTAATGGGTCTTATCATACTCGCCCTCCCGTTCTTCCGGCACCTGCGGCATGCGGATGGTGACGGTGGTCCCCTCATCCGGCACACTTTGGATGGACAGCCCGTACTGCGGGCCGAAATAGATCTGCAGACGGTCGTTGACGTTCTTGATCCCGATGCCGGTACGGTCGCTGGGTTCTTTTTTCAGCAGTTCCGCCACCTGCTCCGGCGGCATGCCGATGCCGTCGTCGCTGACTTTGAACAGGATGTCCGCGCCGTCCATACAGACTTCGATCTCGATGTGCCCCGGCTCCACCAGCAGGTCCAGGCCATGGGTGATGGCGTTTTCAATGATGGGCTGCAGGGTGATCTTGTTGCACAGATATTTTGTGCAGGCAGGGTCCACGGTAAAATGATAGGTGAATTGGTTCTTGTAGCGGAATTTCTGGATCAGCAGATACGCCTCGGCGTGCTGCAGTTCTTTTTCGATGGGGATCAATTCATGGCCGCGGCTGATGCTGATGCGGAACAACCGGGCCAGCGCGTGGACCATCTCTACTGCGTCGGCATTTTTTCCCCGCTCGCACATCCAGGCAATGGAATCCAGCGTATTATACAGGAAGTGCGGGTTGATCTGCGCCTGCAGCGCCTTGAGTTCTGTTTTGCGCAGGACGATCTCCTCCTCGCGCACGGTGTTCATCAGCCGCTGGATACGCCCCACCATATGGCCGAAAGAGTCGGACAGTTCCTGCACTTCCCGTGTGCCGGCCACAGGCTGGAAGGTGAAGCCGTCGGCATCCTGCTCGAACTGTTCCATGGCCGTTTCCAGCTTTTGCAGCGGGTGGCTCAGCATGTGGGAGATGATCCACCCCACCAGCAGCGCGGCCGCCAGGATCAGTGCCGCGGAGCCGAGCGTTATGCGTGCCATCTGCCAGAAACTTTCATTGACGGTTTCGTCGATATAGCTCACGCCGACCACGCGCCAGTTGCTGGCGGGCACATCCTGCACGCTATAGATGACGGTATCCTCCACATAGGTGCCATCCGGCTGGGCCGCCAGGCGTTCCGCCTCCTCGGTCTTGATGCCCGCGTAGAGGAGCTGCTGCTGCGGATGATAGACCATGTTGCCCTGGTCGTCCATCAGGTAGCAGTAACCGTGCTGGCCGATGCCCACCCCGTTGATACTGTCCCCCAGGCCGGAGAAGCTCACATCCACCGCCACCCAGCAGGCGCCGGCGCCGTTGGGTATCGGCCGCACGATGGTGACCACCCAGGGGTAGTAGCCCTCAAAAATGGATTCCACATGGGGCGCCGTGATGTAGCCGCCCGGATCGGCCTGCGCAGCGGCCAGGTCGAAAGAAAGGTTCTGCAGGATCTCCGTGCGCGGCGTATGGTCCAGCGCCCAGCATTCCTGCAGGGTTCCCCGGGCGCTGTAGGTCGTCACGGCGACCACCTCGCTGCGCGCGTCCAGCCAGGCGTCCAGATAGGCGTCGCGGTCACTTTCCGGCATATAGAGTTCTTCCATGACGTCGACGATGGTTTCGTCCAGCGTCTGTACATAGTTGCCTACGGTGCCCGCCACCTGGCTGACCGCCTGCGCACTGTTGGTGCGCGCGTTTTCCACCGCCGCCGCACGGTAACTGCGCAGAAAGGTCGCCACGCAGAGCGCCAGCGTAGCCGCCGCTACCGCTGCGATGAGGGCGGCGATGAGCGGCGCAGTGCGCGGGGCGCGGTAAGGACGTTTCATGCAGTGACCTCCTCAGGAGCCGTCCCGCCCTGCACGCCCTTCTGGCGGCGCAGGGCCCCGGGCGAAGTACCGCTGTATTTTTTGAAGCAGTAGCTGAAATAGTGCTGGTCGGTATAGCCGCAGCGGCGGGCGATCTCCTGCACCTGAAGGTTGGTGGTCAGCAGCAGCTGCTGGGCTTTTTCCATGCGGCGGCGGATCAGGATATTGATGAAGGTCTCCCCCGCCGTCTTTTTGATGCAGGCGCTCAGGTGGTTGGGGCTGACGTTCAGCATGGCGCTGAGGGACGCCAGGGACAGGTTCTCGTCCATATAGCGCTGTTCGATGATCTCCAGCGCGCGCTCACACAGCCCGCCGCCCTTGCGGGTATCGGCCGTAAAGCTGACGCCGCCCTCGCTGTCTGCAGCGGCATGCAGCGCCTCCAGCGACTGCCGGTAGGCGCTGTTCAGTTCCCCGAATACGGTCACAGCGCGGCTGACCCCCACGAGCACCCGCTTGCCCAGGGCGCGCTCGGTCAGCTGGCAGATCTCGTCTGCCAGGATGTGCAGGTATTCCTCAAAGTCCGAAGGATTGCCCAACAGCACGGCGACCACCCTTCCGCTGGAAGAAAAGGTAAAGTGACGCAAGTATTTGTTGGCCAGCTGATCCACCAGATGGACAAGCCCCGGCTCGCAGGCGCTGCCATCCGGCAGCGCCGCCGTGAGCACCACCAGCACGCTGCGGTCATCGGTGCCGCGCAGCACGCCGCAGGCCGCCGCCTGTTCCCGCAGGGCAGCTTCCCGCCCGTCGGGCATGGCGTCATAGCGTTCCAGCACCAACGGGATCAGGAAAGCCGCGCGGTCGCCCTGGTTGTCGTCAAAGCGGCGCAGGCTCGCATAGCGCTGGTCGATCTTTTCGTGGATGACCTTGAGTTCCGCCGCAAGGCCGTCCATCGTCAGCGGCTTGAGCATGTAGCTGATGATGTTGTACTGGATCGCCTGCTTGGCATACTCGAAATCGTCGTAACCGCTGAGGAAGGCGATGTGCATGGCGGGGCGGATCTCGCGCACCTGGCGGGCCAGTTCCAGGCCGGAGATGAAGGGCATGCGGATGTCGGTGAGCAGCAGGTCCGGCTCCAGGCGCTCCACCAGTTCCAGCGCGTCCAGGCCGTTGCTGGCATTGCCGACCAGATGGAAGCCCAGCGCCTCCCAGGGGGTCATGGTGCAGACCGCCTCGCGCAGTTCGTCCTCATCGTCCGCCACCACGACGGTATAAATGTTTTTCTCTGCCATAAAGGAACGCTCCTTCTTAGATTGCCTCTATTATAGAGCGTTTGCGCCGCTTATGCAAGGCGGAAGCCCCTGCGGCGCAGAAACGCGCGGCAGGGGCTTCACGAACGGTCACAGCCAGAATTGCACCAGACGGCTCACATTCTGGTAAAGGGCGGGGTTCTGGCCGATCAGGCCGGGTTCCGCCGCAAAATACACACAGAAATTGTACGCCGCGCCCGCCAGCACCGCCAGCGGCAGCGCTGTGCGGCAGAGCGTTTGCAGGCGGTCCATACCGGGCTGGCCCTGATGATCCTGCAGCGTCTGCTCCGCCAGCAGCCAGGCCAGCGCCGCCGCCAGCAGCAGCGGCCCCAGCCAGTCGCTCTGGTAGCGGTAGAGCACGCCGGCCATCTGGCAGTCCAGCACCACCAGCGCCAGCGCCGCCGCCAGGGTCAGGCCCAGCAGGGCGCGCAGGTCCCGCTTTCTGCCCAAACGGCCCCGGGCCAGCGGCAGCACTGCCAGCCCCCACAGCAGCGGCAGGCAGGCGAAGGCCCCGCCGTAGAACAGTTCGGTGATGGTCAGACCCATGTAGTTGGTCTGCATGCGGGTGGCGCTGAGATACGGGAACACGGTGGACAGACCCGGCATGCCGGACAGGAAGGTCCATACTGCCGGGGCGATCCGCCCGACGCTGAAACCGCGGCGGGTCATATCGTTGCTGGTCAGGTTGTAGTTGGCACCAAAATCAAAGGGCGAACCGAAGCGAGCGGCGTTGTACCACATCAGCAGCGCCGCCACCGCCGCAAAGGGCAGCAGGAAAGCCAGCGCCTCCCCCGCGCCCGCCCGGGTGAACAGGCGCTTTTCCCGCAGGTAGCGCTGCCAAAAGATGGGCAATGCCAGCACCGCGAACAGTTCCATCTGGGGGCGGCACCCGGCCACCAGCGCCATGCACAGGCTGCCCAGCATCAGGTGCAGCGCCAGCCGCACCCGTTTTTGCACCGGCGTATTGGCCGCGGCCAGCCACTGCCAGAGCCCCAAGAGCACAAAGGCGGCCCCGGCCAGGATGGCATACTCGTAGGTGGAGGGGCGCAGCAGCAGATAATAGATCTGGCTGCCCGCGGCAACGCCGGTAGCGGCCAGCAGATAGGCGGCCGCACTGGCTTTGGGGAACCAGCGGCGCAGCGCCTGCTTCACGCAGCCGAAAGCGGCCAGGATCAGCAGCCAGGCCAGCAGGATCATGGGCAGGCTGGGCGGCAGGTCCCCCACGCCGGTGAGCCATTCAAAGGGAAGCTGGAACAGCAGGCAGGGCACCAGCCCGAAATAGACGTAGTAACGCCCCTCATAGTAGGCCACATCCCACAGGGCGTCGGGGGCCGCCTCCTGGCGGGCCGCCGTGTCGTAGGGGTTTTCCAGCGCCTGCAGCGCGGCGGGCGGGTCTTTTTCCAGGTCCAGCCGCCCGTTCAGCAAACTGTGGGCCAGCGCGCCATACTGGGCGGCGGTGTCGCCGGCCCAGTCGTTGATGTGCTTGGTAAAGGTGATGCGGCTCTCGCCGTCCCAATCAGCGGTGTTGTAGAAAGAGGTCGCCACCCCTGCGTTGAAGCGGTCGGCAAAGGGGGCCAGGAACGCCAGCGCCGCCAATGCCGCCGCCACCACCGCCACCGCCGGGCGGTAGCGGGCGGTATGTTCGAGGTAGGCTTCACGCCAGAATACGCCGGCCGGGCGCAGCGCAAAGGCAGCCCCCAGCAGGGCGAACAGTCCCAGGCACCGTACCAGAGAGAAGTCCAGCGGGCGGGGCACGTTGGCATACACGGTCTGCAAGGTATAGTGCAGCGGATACTGCCGGTACTCCCCCTCATAGGCGTAGGCCGTCAGCGTCAGGGTCCCGGCCTTGCCGGAAAGATCCAGGCTGCGGGTCAGGCTGCGGGGGGCGCGCGCAGCCACCTGCCAGGACCAGCTTTGGCGGGAGGCGCTGCTGGCCTCGTCGGTGGCCGCCACCGTCAGCGTGAACAGCGGGTCCTGGACCTCCGGGTGGGGGCCGTCGTACTGGTAGGCCAGACCCGCCAGCTGCAGGTTGTACAGTTCCTGATCCAGTCCGGCAAAGGTCAGGGTGGTATGGTCCGCATCCAGTACCAGCGGCGCGCCGGGATCGGCGTCCTCCGCCAGCCAGGGGCGCAGGTCTACAGGGGTGTAGCCGTGGGTGGCCCAAAAGTTGAGATTGCAGACGAAACCTTCCAGCCCCAGCGCCAGCACCGCCAGCAGCCCCACAGCCGCCGCTGTGCGCAGGCGCGGCAGCTTTTTGCGCAGACGGAATCCCAGCGCCAGCCCGCAGGCCCACAGCGTCATCGCCGTGAGATGCAGCAGGTGGAATGCGTCGAAATCCACGGCCAGGCCCGGTTTTTCGTAGATGCAGGCCGCCCACAGCCAGACGGCGGCTGCCAGCCCGGGCCCCGCCAGCAGATCCGCGCGGGCAAGGCCGCGGCGGCACAGACGCCCCGGCAGCCAGGCGAAAAGGGCGGCCAGCGCCAGCGTGATGCAAAGAGTCAGTATGAGCATAGGGGTGCTCCCTCACAGATCAAAGTTTCCGGCCTATGCGCGGCCGCCCTGATTATACACCATGATGCAGGGCGTTGTACAGTTTTTCGGCCTTGTTGTGGCTGATGCCCTTGACTTCCTCCAGGTCGGAAATGCTGGCTTCCCGCACGGCGGCCACCGTTTTGAAATGGGCCAGCAGGGCTGCGCTGGTCTTTTCCCCCACGCCGGGCAGCGCGGTCAGCGTGGCCGCGTAGGAGCGCTTTTTCATGGCGCGGCGGCGGTAGTCGTTGGCATACCGGTGGGTCTCGTCCTGGATGTTGGTGACGAAAGTGAAAATATTGCGGTTGCGGTTGATGGCGATCTCCCCGCCCGCATCGTCCACGATGGCCCTGGTGCGGTGGCGGTCGTCCTTGACCATGCCGAAGGTGGGCACATGTTCCAGCGCCGTGCCCCGCAGCGCCTGTTTGACGGCCCCGACCTGCCCGCGGCCGCCGTCGATCAGCAGCAGGTCCGGCAGGGTGGCGAACTGGTTCTGGGGGCCGTCGGGTTTCTCGCCCCGGCGCGCCGCCTCATATTCCGCCGCACGGCGGGCGAGAGTCTCGGCCAGCGAGGCGTAGTCGTCGGTACCCGCCACGGTCTTCATCTTGAAGCGGCGGTAGCCGGCGCGGTGGGGTTTGCCGTCCTTGAACACCACCATGCCGCAGACGCTGGAACCGTCGCCCCAGTTGGAGATGTCGTAACTTTCGATGACGCGGGGCGGCGCTTTCAGGCCCAGCATCTGGGCGGCTTCCTCCAGCAGTTTCTCCTCCCGGGTATAACGGCCGCTCTCCCGCCCCAGGCGTTCGACGGCGTTGGTATACGCCATAGTGACCAGCTTGGCCACGTCGCCGCGCTGGGGCACATACAGTTCCACCTTGCTGCCCCGCACCTGGTTCAGCGCTTCGCGCAGGGCGTCGGCGTCCGGGGGCAACGCGTCCACCGCAATGATCTTGGGAACAGTCTCGCCATCCAGGTAATACTGGGGCAGAAATTCCTCCCGCACGGCGGCCACGTCGGTGGTATCGTGAAAGAGAAACTCCCGCTTGTCGGTCAGGCGGCCGTCGCGGTAGCGCAGCACCGCCGCGCAGACCGCCCGCGTGGTGCCCGCCAGGGCGATGACGTCCATCTCGGTATCGGCGTCCATGACCACCTTCTGCCCTGCCGCCACCCGTTCAATGGCCTGGATCTGATCCCGCAGCAAGGCGGCGTTCTCGAAATCCAGCCGTTCGGCGGCGGCCTCCATCTTTTCCCGCAGCTGGCGCACGATGTCCTTTTTTCCGTAACGAATCATGTGCAGCGCCCCCTGCACGGCGTCGTTGTACGCCTCGCAGCCGATCTTGCCGCTGCACACCGCCATGCACTTGCCGATATGGGCGTTCAGACACGGGCGGCCCTTGCCGAAGTCCCGCGGGAACACCCGGTTGCAGCGCGGCAGCAAAAAGCAGTCCTGGGCCATCTCCACCATCTCCCGCACAGCGAAGGAGGAAGTGAAGGGGCCGATATAATCGGCGTCGTCGTCATCTTTCTGCAGCGCCGCCGAGATGCGGGGCCAGGGGCCTTTGGTCACCTTGACATAGCTGTAGCCCTTGTCGTCTTTGAGCAGGATGTTGTACTTGGGGGTGTGGGCCTTGATCTGGCTGGCCTCCAGCACCAGTGCTTCGAACTCGCTCTGGCAGACGATCACATCGAAGGAGAAGGCGTGGGCGATCATCTGGGTGACCTTGGTATCGTGGGGCACGCCCTCGCGGAAATACTGGGACACCCTTGTGCGCAGGCGCTTGGCCTTGCCGATATAGATGATGGTATCGCTTTTATCCCGGATGATATAGACGCCGGGCAGCAGCGGCAGCATGCAGGCTTTTTTATAAAGTTCGGGCTTGGTCATAACTCACCTGACATAGAAAAAAGAATAAAAAAGCGGCGGGTCGCCCCGCCGCTGCACAAATCAAACTTACTCGGCAAAGCCGGAGCTGACCAGCTTGACCAGCCCATCGACCGCCGCCTGCTCATCTGCGCCGTCCGCAATGATGCGGATGGTGGTACCGCCCACGATACCCAGGCTCAGCACGCCGAGCAGGCTCTTGGCGTTGACGCGGCGCTCTTCTTTTTCGACCCAGATGGAAGACTTGTACTCGTTCGCCTTCTGGATGAAGAAGGTAGCCGGACGGGCGTGCAGACCAACCTGATTCTCAACGGTAACTTCTTTCACGTACATAGTTATTCTCTCCTACTTTTGAAAATAATATGCCCCTGCGTTTCTACCGTGGGCGCTTGTCAGGCGGTCTCTTGCGTACGATACGCCGCCTTGATTGCTTCTATTTTATCCTATTTCGTCGATTTTGTACAGTAGAAATTTGCAAATTTGGCAGGATTCTGTAATTCCGCCAAAAGTGCGCTTTTTCCTTTGTGCACATTCACCAGTTTATTTTCAACATTCTTGTAGATTGACGACAAAAGCCAGGAAGCCTTACCCTTCGTACCGCAGCCTCCATTCTTCCGTATAGACGGCGGCGGTCGGGTCCTGCGCCGGGTCGTAGACCGTCTCCACGCCCGCCGGGCGCCACTTCAGGCGGCGGTAGAGGGCCAGCGCCCGGGTGTTCGTGTTGAGCACCGTCAGCGTCGGGTGGGGGTGTTCCGGCAGCTTTTTGCGGGCAAATTCCAGCATTTTGGCGCCGATGCCCTTCCCCCGGGCTTCGGACGTCACAAACAGGTGGGTGATCCGCCCGGTCTTGTGGCAGACCCCCACCATACCGTCGGCCTGCCCCGCCGTATAGTGCAGGTAAAAGGCCCAGCCGCCGCGCTTTTCTTCCAGCAGTTCGGCGCGGCAGTTTTCCGGCGTGAGCGTGTCCAGATACAGCGGCGTGAACACTTCTTCGCATACTGCGTAGCGGCCCTCGGCGAACAGGGCGGCGGCCGCCGCCCATTGTTCGCCGGTTTTCACAAGGCGCATGTTTTCGCCGCGCTTCCACTTGGGGAAGTCGGTGATGGGGTGGGTGTCGCACCAGCGCTCGTAAAGGTCGGGGCGGCGGATGCGGGTGCGGGCGCGGCTCTGGGCCGCCCGCCAGGCGTCGATCTTCTGATGGTCGCCGGTGAGCAGCACCGGCGGTACGGCGCGGCCCTCCCACACTTCGGGCCGGGTATACTGGGGGTATTCCAGCAGGCCGTCCCAGTAGCTTTCGTCCTGGTAGCCCTTTTCCTCGGCCAGCACACCGGGCTGCAGGCGCAGCACGCTGTCGGCCACCACCAGACTGGCCAGTTCGCCGCCGGTGAGCACATAGTCCCCGATGGAGATCTCCTCGTCCCCGAAGGCTTCGATCACCCGCTCGTCGATGCCCTCATAGTGGCCGCAGACCAGGGTGACGGCGTCGTACTGCGCCAGCCGTTTGGCCGTTTCCTCATTGTACGGCTGCCCGGCGGCGGTCAAAAAGACCACATGGGGCCTGGCCCGGCCCTGGGCGGCGCACTGGGCCTGCACGGCGCGCAGGCAGTCGGCGATGGGCTGGGCGTACAGCACCATGCCGCAGCCGCCGCCGTAGGGGTAGTCGTCGGTCTGCTTCTGCTTGTTGCGGGTATAGTCCCGGATCTGGTGGCAGTGGGCCTCGAAAAGCCCTTTGGCCCGCGCCCGGCCCAGGATGCTGGCGGAAAGGAAGCTGTCGCACAGTTCCGGGAAAAGCGTTACGATGTCGATGCGCATGGGTCACTCCTTATCGCCGTTGACCGCCTCGGTGAACATGCCGTCGATGGGGGTCACGGTGATCGTGCGGGTTTCCAGATCGATCTTCTGCACGAACTCCGGCACCGCGGGCAGCATATGGGTCCCGCCCTGCGCGTCGGTCACGGTGTAGATGTCCTGGGCCGCCGGATGGTCCACGTCGGTCAGGGTGCCGTACTCGGCCCCGGTGGCGGCGTCCACCACCCGGCAGCCCAGCAGGTCGTCGATGAAGTAGCGGCCTTTGGGCAGACGGACGTCGCCCTTTGCAAAGTAATAGGTCCGCCCCACCCGGGCGCGGGCGGCGTCCATATCGCCGACGCCCTCCAGGCGCAGCAGGATCATATTGCCCTGGGGCCGCACGCCCAGCACGCGGACCTCCCCGGCTCCATCCGCCGCGGCGAACAGGCGTTTGCATTTTGCCAGAAATTCCGCGCCGTCGCACAGCGGCAGGGCCTTCATCTCGCCGCGCACCCCGTGGGTGGTGACGATCTTGCAGGCAGGCAGATAGTTCTGCATAGCTTCCTCCTTTGCATTTTGCGGCAATACAATGACTTGCGATCGAAAATAGCGTTCTTGAAACCGGACGGCCGACTCGATCTGTTCGCGGGTAAAATGGCAGCCCTGCGGGGCGGCCACCCACTTGTCTTCCACATCATCTGCGCGATCAATGACCGCGATCACCGGCCCGGTGAAGGTTTCCAGCGGGTGGTCCACCCCCAGGATGTAGACATCCTGTTCCTCCCCATCCGGCGCCGGCAAACCCGGCACATAGCCGTAGTTGACCGGGTAGATGCTGTCCGGCCATTGGGGGTGGCAGCTTCCCAGGGGACGATCCACGATCACAAAGACGGACTCCAGCGCCACTGTTTCCCCCTTGCACAAAAAAGCGCCCCGCACCGATGGACGGAGGCGGGGCGCCAGCTGTTTTGCCTTGTCAGTCGATCTCGACGACGACTTTCTCGTCATGGCGGGCCGCAGCAGCACGCATCACAACGCGGATCGCTTTGGCGATGCGCCCCTGCTTGCCGATCACATGACCCATGTCGGCCTCCGCTACTTTGAGGTGGTACACCACGGTGCCATCCTCCCGCGCGGGGTCAACGGTCACCTGCACGGCCTCCTTGTCTTCCACAAGGCCGCGGGCGACGGCCAATAAGAGTTCCTGCATGGGGCGTTCCCTCCCTGAAACAAGTGAACTGCAAGATTACAGAATTTCAGCCTTCTTCAGCAGCGCACGGACGGTGTCGGTGGGCTGGGCGCCGTTGGCCAGCCACTGCTTGGCCTTGTCGGCGTCGATCTTCACGATGCTGGGCTCCTTGGTGGGATCGTAGTAGCCGATCTCCTCGATGAAACGGCCGTCACGGGCGAAGCGGCTGTCAGCCACGACCACACGGTAGAAGGGAGCTTTCTTGGCGCCCATACGGCGCAGACGGATCTTGACCATTGTAAAATTCCTCCAAATCATTGTTTACGGCCCTTGCGGGGCGGTTTTTATATTGTACATCCCGTGGGCCGCAGAGCCTTGCGGGTCATACCTGAGTAAGTTTTCAGCGGCCGAAGCCTTTCATGCCGCCGAAGCCGCCGCCCAGACTTCCCAGGCTGCGCATAAAGCCCTTGGGGTTGCGGCGGACTTTCTTCATGACTTTCTGCATCATCTCGTACTGGCGCAGCAGCTTGTTGACGGCTTCCACCGTCTGGCCAGAACCGGCGGCGATGCGGCGTTTGCGCTTGGGGTTGATGATCTCCGGTCGGGCGCGTTCCGCAGGCGTCATCGAGTAGATGATGGCCTCGATATGGGGCAGCGCTTTTTCGTCCAGCGCATCGGCGTCGATCTGGCTGCCGCCCGGCATCATCGCCAGCAGCGCCGACGCGCCGCCCATCTTCTTGACCTGCTGGAACTGGGCCAGAAGGTCGTTCATATCGAACTTGTTCTCCATCATGCGCCGGGCAGCCTCTTCGGCTTCCTTGTCGTTCTGGATGCTCTGCGCTTTCTCGATCAGGGAAAGCACATCGCCCATACCGAGGATGCGGCCCGCCATGCGGGAGGGGTAGAAGGGTTCCAGGTCCTCCAGCTTTTCGCCGGTGCCCTGGAAATAGACCGGCTTGCCGGTGACCGCCAGCACCGAGAGCGCCGCGCCGCCGCGGGTGTCGCCGTCGGTCTTGGTCAGGACCACGCCGGTGATGCCGATCTTCTCATTGAAAGTTTTGGCTACGTTGACGGCTTCCTGACCGGCCATGGCGTCCACGACCAGCAGCGTTTCATCCACCTCGACGGCTTCCTTGATGCGGACCAGTTCGTCCATCAGCGCGTCGTCGATCTGCAAACGGCCGGCGGTATCGAGGATCACGATGTCGTTGCCGTGGTCCCGGGCATGGGCCATCGCCTTTTGGGCGATAAGCTCCGGCTTCTCGGTCCCCATGGCAAATACCGGGACCCCGGCCTGTTCGCCCACGATCTGCAGCTGCTGGATGGCCGCCGGACGGTACACGTCGCAGGCCACCAGCAGCGGGCGGCGGCCCTGGCTGCGGTAGAACTTGCCCAGCTTGGCCGCATGGGTGGTCTTGCCGTTGCCCTGCAGGCCGCACATCATCAGCACCGTCTGGCCCTTGTTCTTGATGTGCAGGTAACGGGGTTCGTCGCCGCCCATCAGTCTGGTCAGTTCCTCGTTGACGATCTTGACCACCTGCTGGGCGGGGGTCAGGCTTTCCATGACTTCCTGCCCCATGGCGCGCTGGGAGACTTCGGCGCAGAAATCCTTGGCGACCTTATAGTTGACGTCCGCTTCCAGCAGCGCCATGCGCACCTCGCGCATGGCGGCTTTGATGTCCGCCTCGCTCAGTTTGCCCTTGCCGCGGAGCTTTTTGAATACGCCGTTCAGGCGCTCTGTCAGGGATTCAAAGGCCATCCGATTCCTCCTGCGTGTCCAGCCGCTTCAAGATCCCGAGCATCTCGTCGGTATCGGTGCAGATCTGCGGGACCGGGGTGAAGAGCCCCGTGTTGCAGCAGCGGATCTCCATAACGAGCTGGCGCATCCGTTCCAGGTCCGCCTGCATCGCCATGTGGCGGCGGGCGTTGCCCAGCTTGGCTTCCAGACCGTCCAGCGCGGCTTCGCCGTGTTTGATCGCGTCGCGCACGCCCTGGCGGGTGATGCCGAAATTCTCGGCGATCTCCGCCAGCGAGAGATCCTCGTCGTAATATTCCGTCAGGATGGCGCGCTGTTTGTCGGTCAATACCGCACCGTAAAAGTCCAGCAGGACCGAATAGGCCAGATTTTTCTGCGGCTTGCCCGCCATGGCCCGCGCCCCTTCCCTGTTCAAGATGCCATGTAAAGTTTTTTTCTTTACACATCAGCCTATGCATTATAGCAGGGTCAGGGCCGGAAGTCAAGGGCCGCGGCGCATTTTTTCGACGGAGAAAAGCAAAACTTTCAGCACACAAAAAATTTCAGGTTTCCGGGCCGCCACGGTGCAAAATCTGTCAGATTGTGCTATAATAAACAGTACTGTGTCCCTGAAGGAAGGAGGTGCCCCATGGCGATCTTAAAAAGCTACTACCAGGAAGTCTACCGTTCCCCCGTGGTTCGGCTGGACGGCTATTCCGGCCGCCACAATCTGGATTCCAGCATTCTGGCCTACCTGGATTTCGGCGGGGCCACGGGCACTTCCAAGGACGGCCTGGCAGAGACGATGCTGGCCTTCGCCACCGAGCGCGGTACCTTGCAGCCCGGTATGCCGGTGGTGGAAGCCAGTTCCGGCAGTTTCGGCGCGGCGCTGGCCGTCAGCTGCGCCACCACCGGGCACCCCTGCATCCTGGTGGTGCCCAGCAGCCTGCCCATCGCCCGGCGCAAGCGGCTGCAGGACCTGGGCGCGCACATCGTGGTATGCAGCAGCGGCGGCCGCAAGGCAATGGACCGCATCGCCGAGGATACCGCCAGACGCTACAACGGATACTTCACCCACTATTTTGCCAATGACGACAACCCCGAGTACCACCGCCGGGTGACCGGGCCCCAGATCCTCAAAAATGCCGGGGAAGCCATCGACGCCGTTGTCATCGGTGTAGGCAGCGGCGGCACCGTCACCGGCGTGGCTGAGTACATCAAGGCATGGAACAGCATGATCCGCATCGTGGCGGTGGAGCCTGCCGAATGCGCGGCCATCTCGGGCGGGTTCATCGGGCAGCACGGCATTGCCGGGATCGGGCCGGGGTTCGTGCCCGAGAACTACAACCCCTACGTAGTGGATACGGTGCTTACCGTCACCACCGCCGACGCCGAGCGCGCAGCCCGCGAGGTGCTGTTTTTCGACGGCATCCCCGCCTGCACCAGCGCCGGGGCCACGCTGGCCGCCGCCGTGCAGCTGATGGGCACCGGCAAGGCCAAGCGCCCGCTGTGTGTGTTTGCCGGGCGCAAGATGTACGAATAAACCCTGGAAGGGCAGGCGGCGCCCCGCGGCCTCTGTGCGGACCGGCCGCCGCCCTCCCCTGCCCTGTTGCGCCGCTGTGCGTGCCCAGACCGCGCCGCCGAAAGCAGGACCCCGGCCTGCACCGGCTACATGAATTTTCCACCCCCGCCCGGCAGGGCGGGGATTTTTTTGCCGCCCGGCATATCCCCCGCCCCGCTCACATAGGATTTGGCAGAGATTCCATGTGAGGGGGTTGGCGGTATGAAAGGTGACCCGGAAGAGCGGGCCGTAGCCGTAGGGCGGTACATCGTGCGCACCGGCGCCACCGTGCGCGCGGCGGCGGTCGTGTTTGGTGTGAGCAAAAGCACGATCTGGAAGGACCAGAGCCGGCTGCGCCGCACCCATCCCGGATTGTGGGCCGAGGTACAGACCGTTGTGCAGCGCAACAAAGCGGAGCGCCACCTGCGCGGCGGGGAGGCCACGCGCCGCAAATATTTGCACAAACAGCCTTGCGAATGCGCATTGCGCACAGTATAATACAGATAAAAGGAATACGAAGGAAGGGGAACGCTGTGAAAAGAACGGATTATATCAGTTGGGATGAATATTTTATGGGCATCGCCCTGCTTTCCGCCATGCGCTCCAAGGACAACAACAGCCAGGTGGGCGCCTGCATCGTCAGCCCGGAGAACAAGATCCTGTCGCTGGGGTACAACGGCATGCCCATCGGCTGCAACGACGACGACATGCCCTGGGAGCGCGAGGGCGAGGACCTGGAAACCAAGTATATGTATGTCTGCCACTCGGAACTGAACGCGATCCTCAACAGCCCGCACAACGACCTGACCGGCGCGCGGATGTATGTGACGCTGTTCCCCTGCAACGAATGCGCCAAGGCGATCATCCAGAGCGGCATCAAGGAGTTGATCTATCTTTCGGATAAGTACCACGACAGCCACGCCAGCATCGCCAGCCGCCGCATGTTCAAGATGACGGGCGTCAAGTACCGCGCCTATGAACCCACCGGGCGTGAGATCCGGCTGGAAGTATAAAAGCAGGGAGCGAACAGGCATGAAAACCATCATCATCGGCATCGCAGGCGGTACCGGCAGCGGCAAGACTACGCTGACCGAACGGCTGCGCGACCATTTCGGCGCGAACGAGGTCAGCGTCATCAACCATGACAGCTACTACAAGCGGCACGACGAACTGCCCTATGAGGAGCGCTGCAAACTGAACTACGACCACCCGGACAGTTTCGACACTCCGCTGATGGTCGCCCACCTGCGGGAACTGCGCGCCGGACACCCGGTGCAGGTACCCGTGTACGACTACGCCATCCACAACCGCAGCAACGAGACGGTGCTGGTCAAACCGGCCCCCGTTATTATTGTGGAGGGCATCCTGATCTTCGATTCGCCGGAACTCTGCGAACTGATGGACATGAAAGTGTTCGTGGATACCGACGCCGACGTGCGCATTTTGCGGCGCATCGTGCGCGACGTGAAGGAGCGCGGCCGCACGCTGGACAGCGTGGTGGCCCAGTACCTGACCACCGTGAAGCCGATGCACGAGCAGTTCGTGGAACCCAGCAAGCGCAAGGCCGACCTGATCGTGCCCGAGGGCGGGCGCAACCTGGTGGCGCTGGACATGCTGATCAAGTGGGTATCCAACCATTTGCAGGATACGCAAGAATAAGCCCAGACCCCCGGCAGGCGCTTTTTTGGCCGCCGGGGGTCCCCTTTTTGCTTATTGTTCCACAATCACCACCGCGTAGCTGCCACGGGCTTCGTAGCACCAGTTGAACACCTCGTAGGAAGCGTAGGAGAACTCGTACATCGGGTCGGCCACATAGCAGCCCTCGCTGTCATACCCCGTCAGCACCACGCTGTGGGAATTGCTGTAAGGCAGGCTGCCGTCCGCCATCATAAAATTGGTGCTGTAGGTCGGGGCCGTGCAGCCGTGGGTCGTCCAGACGATGACCGGCACCCCCTGCTCCACCCATTCATACAGTTCTTCCGCCGGACTGCCGCTGATGTCCACCGCGCGATAGTCCGCCCCCTGGTCCTCCAGGTAGGCGTTGACCGCCTCTACCACCGGCCCCGCATTGCAGTAGTAGGCCAGCAGCCAGGCCGGATTGCCCATGAAGGCCTCATCGGGGTCGGTGGCCCAGTATTCGGCCTGCCGCGGCAGATACTGCTCGGCCATGGTGACTTTATCCACAGGGAACCCCAGATAGTTCAGCACGATGGTGGCCGCCGTGATCTCGCAGCCGTTGGGCAGTTCCGGGTTCTGCAGGATATTGTCCACATCCAGCAGGACGGCGTCGGACGCGGCTTCTTCCTGTTCTTCTTCCTGCCCGCCTGATCCTTCCTGTCCGGCCGGCTCTTCCTGCGGATTTTGTACCGATCCTTCGGGGCTGTTTTCCGGCGTCGGCTGTGGTGCGCTGCTGCCCTCTGCGGGTTCCGTTTCCTCCGCAAACCATTCGTCCGCGGCCTGCCCTGCCGCCGCAGCCAGTTCCGATGCCGCCTGTTCCGCTGCCGCAGCCAACTCCGAGAGCATCCGCCCCGCTGCCGCCGCCAGATCCGGCACCGTCTGCTCTGCCGCCGCACGGATCTGACGGCCCGTATCATCCAACGCCGCAAGCGCCGGTTCTGCCGCGCCGCATCCGGCCAGGGACAGGCACAGGAATGCCAGCGCCGCGCACATTGGACCGCGCATCCTTTTCACATCCTTGCCCCCCCTTGTTCCGCCGCGCCCTACTGCGCGCAGAATCCTCCATATACCGTTCTTTTAGTAAAATCATAGCCCCATTTTGTGTGAAAAGCAAGAAAATCCGGCGGGAATCCCCGCCGGATTTTGATATTTCTGTGAAAATGGGTTTGTGCAGGCTTTACCAGAGGTTCACGACCTCATTGTACAGGCCCTCATAGCTCTTGGCCGAGTTGGCCCAGCTGAAATCGCACTCCATGGCGCGGCGCACAAGGATCGGCCAGCCGTCCTTCTGCCAGTAGCCTTCCTTGGCGCGCCAGCAGGCTTCGTACAATTCATGGGCGTTGTAGTTGGCGAAGGTGAAACCGTTGCCGAACCCGTCGCCGGAATCGTGGATGGAATCCCGTAGGCCGCCGGTCTCGCGCACCACGGGGATCGTGCCGTAGCGGCAGGAGACCATCTGGGCCAAGCCGCAGGGCTCCGAACGGGAGGGCATCAGGAAGATGTCCGCGCCGGAGTAGATGCGCTGGGCCAGCTGCGCGTTGAAGCCGATGTAAACGCCTACACGGCCGGGATGCCGGGCGCAGAGTTCGTTGAAGAAGTTCTCGTACTGGGCCTCGCCGGAGCCGAGGATGACCAGCTCGATGCCCTGCTGCAGCAGCCCTTCGGCCACGGCGCGCACCAGGTCCACGCCCTTGTGGCCCACCAGACGGGTGATCATGGCCATGATGGGGCTGCCGTCCTTATGCAGGCCGAATTCATCCTGCAGGGCCGCCTTGCAGACCGCCTTGCCGTCCTGGAAGGTGTTGACATCGTAGTTCTTGACGATGTCGGGGTCGGTAGCGGGGTTGAAAACATCCACGTCGATGCCGTTCAGGATGCCGCAGGTCTTGTACTGCTTCTGGCGCAGCAGGCCGTCCAGACCATGGCTGAACCAGGGGTCCAGGATCTCCTGGGCGTAGGTGGGGCTGACCGTGGTGACCTTGTCGGCGGTCTCGATGGCGCCCTTCATGAAGTTGGCGCAGCCGTCGTACTCCACCACATGGGCGTCCCGCGCGCCGATGCCGCAGGTATCCTCCAGAATATCCAGGCCGTACTTGCCCTGGTAGGCGATGTTGTGGATGGTGAACACCGTCTTGATGCGGTTGAACTTGTCCAGGTGGCGGTAGTACAGGTTCAGGTAGACGGGCGTCAGCGCGGTCTCCCAGTCGTTGCAGTTGATGATGTCGGGCTCGAAATCGGTATAGAACAGCATTTCGAGGATGGCGCGGGAGAAGAAGGCGAAGCGCTCGCCGTCATCGTAGAAGCCGTACAGGCCGCTGCGCTTGAAGTAGTATTCGTTGTCGATGAAATAGAAGGTAACGCCCTCGTGCTCGGCCTTGAACAGGCCGCAGTACTGGCTGCGCCAGCCCACCGGCACGCTGAAGTTGGTCACATAGGTCAGGGTGTCTTTGTATTTCAGGTCGCCGTACAGCGGCATGACCACACGGCAGTCCACACCGTCCTTGACCAGCGCTTTGGGCAGCGCCCCGGCCACATCGGCCAGACCGCCGGACTTTGCAAAAGGAGCAGCCTCGCTGGCTGCATACAGAATTCTCATAAGTAACCTCCATCCAGATGGCAGGATCGTTCCATAAAAAGGAAGGACGGGGGCGGCCCCTGCGGTCCCCCCGTCCTTCTCATGTAAGCCGCCCGCCGGGGAGAAGGCGGGCCGCCTCTATGAGCCGTTTTATACGCTGTGGTTCTTGGCGATAAAGACCGGGAAGGTGTCGGTACCGTTCAGCCGTTTGCCTTCGGTGATGTGGACGTTCTTGTCGGTGACCACAAACTCGACATCGCATTCCGGCTCGACCACCGTATCCTGGCCCAGCACGCTGTTCTTGACAACGGCGCCCTTCTTGACCTGGCAGCCGCGGAACAACACACAGTTCTCCACCGTACCTTCGATCACGCAGCCGTCGGCCAGCAGGCTGTTCTTCACAGAACTGCCTTCCAGATAGCGGGTGGGGTTGTCATCGCGGATCTTGGTATAGATCGGCGCGCCGCCGAACAGGGCGTCCATGCTGCCGGGCTGCAGCAGGCGCATATTCTCGTCAAAGTAACTCTTCATATCCGAGATGCGCGCCACATACCCGTCAAAACGGTACGCCTGCACGTTGAGCAGCTTGAGATTGCGGGCCAGGATGTCGCGCTCGAAGTAGACCAGACCGCGCACCGCCGCATCATGGACCAGGTGGATCAGGCTCTCGCGCTCAATGACATAGATGTTCAGCGAAAGATTCTGCTCACCCAGCCGGTAATCGTTGGAGAGGATCTCGGTCACACGGCCGGCATCGTCGATACGGATGGTATAGTTATCGCTGCGGGCGCCCTCGGGGATCGGCGCGCGGTTGTAGACCATCGTCACATCGGCGCCACTGTTGACGTGTGCGTCGATCAGTTTGGCAAAATCAAAGTTGAGGGCGGTGTAAGCGTCCGACAGGATCACATAGCGCTCCTTCTGGGCTTCCAGCCAGGAGAGGATGCTTTCCAGCGCGTCCACACGGCCGGAGTAGACCTTGACGCTGCGCTCGGCAAAGGGCGGCACGATGTTCAGGCCGCCGCGCTTGCGGGTCAGGTCCCATTCACGGCCCGCGCCCAGGTGATCCATCAGGGAATGATAGTTGCGGCGCACGATGACCGACACGTTGTCGATGCCGGCGTTTGCCATGCTGGACAGCGTAAAGTCGATCAGGCGGTAGCGTCCGCCGAAGGGGATGGAGGCCATAGAGCGCTCCGCCACCAGTTCGGGAACAAGATTATCATAGGTGTTGGCGAAAATGACGCCGAGAGCGTTGACGTTGCTGTTTACCATTGTTCCTCACCATCCTTTACATCGCTGGATACCATCGCCTTGGGGCCGACCGTCGCCCCCTTGCCGACCACCACATCGGAGCCGACCGTGGCCACTTCGCCGGGTTCGGCAATATTCAGGCCGCCCTCCGGCATGGCGCCCACCGTGGCGCCTTCCTCGATCGTGACGTTTTCGGCCACGATGCAGTGCTTGACGCTGGCGCCCGCCTTGATGACCGTGCCGCCCATGACGACGGCGGCCTCCACGGTCGCTCCCTTTTCGACCACAACGCCCGGGAACAGGATGGAGTGGTTGACGGTGCCGTCGATCTGGCAGCCTTCGGAGATCATGGAGTTCACGATGGTGGCGTCACTGCCGATACGCTGGCAGGGCTGGCCGGAGTTGCGGGAATAGATCTTCCAGTTTTCATCAAACAGGTTGATGCCGGAATGGCTGGGGTCCAGCACCTCCATGTTGGCCTGCCACAGACTGGAGATGGTGCCCACGTCCTTCCAGTAGCCGCTGAAGTGGTAGGCGTACATGCGGCGCCCGTCTTTGAGCAGGTTGGGGATAACGTTCTTGCCGAAGTCGTTCTCGGAGTTGGGATCGGCTTCGTCCTCGGTAAGATACTTTTTCAGGATGTCCCAGTTGAAGATGTAAATGCCCATGGAAGCCAGGTTGGACTTGGGGTTTTTGGGTTTTTCCTGGAATTCGTTGATGCGGTCATCCTCATCGGTGACCATCAGGCCGAAGCGGGACGCCTCGCTCCAGGGCACTTCCATAACAGCCACCGAGAACTCGGCGTCCTTCTCCTTATGGAAACGCAGGAAGTCGGAGTAATCCTGCTTGCAGATCTGGTCGCCGGACAGGATGATGACGTATTTGGGGTCATAGCGGTCAATGAACGAGATATTCTGGTAGATCGCGTTGGCCGTGCCCTTGTACCAATCGGAACCGGTGGCCTGCTGGTAGGGCGGCAGCACATGCACGCCGCCGTGCAGACGGTCCAGGTCCCAGGGCTGGCCGTTACCGATGTACTCGTTCAGGACCAGCGGCTGGTACTGGGTCAGGATGCCCACCGTATCGATGTCAGAGTTGACGCAGTTGGAGAGCGGAAAGTCGATGATACGGTACTTTCCGCCGAACGGAACTGCGGGCTTGGCGAGCTTTTGGGTCAGCGCGTAGAGGCGCGAGCCCTGGCCGCCGGCCAGGATCATTGCGATCATTTCTTTAGCCATAAGATTTCTCCCCTTAAAAATTTGGCATATGCCATGATTAACAATATGGGTCTGCGATCTATCCATCACGCAGGGAAAAGGCAGCCGCCTTATTCCTGCGGGCTGGCTTTGGTGGTGCGGCGGCGGGACGCCGGTTTCTTTTCGGCAGTCTTGCCGCCCGCGCCCTTCTTGGCCGCCGCCTCGGTTTTTGCTTCCGCGCCGGTCTTTTTGGCGCGCGGCTTGCGGGCCGCCGGGACCTGGAAGTAGAGGGTGGACAGCGGCGGCAGCGTCAGCGAAACATGCTGGGCAAAGCCGTGGCGCTCGCCCTTTTTGCTGCGCACGGTGCCGTTGGTCACGCCGGAGCCGCCGTATCGGGCGTCGTCGGAGTTGAGGATCTCCTTGTAGCTGCCGGGGTTGGGAACACCCATCTCATAATCCTGCCGCAGCACGGGGTTGAAGTTGCAGACGATCATCAGCATTTTGCCGGCGCTGTCCCGCCGCAGGAAGGCCACCACGCTCTGCTGGTTGTCGTCCGGGACGATCCACTGGAAGCCTTCCCAGCTGTAGTCCACCTGCCACAGAGCGGGGGTGTCGCGGTAGAAGCGGTTGAGGTCCTTGACGTAATTCTGCAGCTGGCGGTGTTTGTCATAGCCCAGCAGCATCCAGTCGAGCTGCTTTTTCTCATCCCACTCGATGAACTGGCCGAACTCCTGCCCCATAAAGAGCAGTTTCTTGCCGGGGTGGGCCATCATGTAGCCGTAGAAGGTGCGCAGGTTGGCGAACTTTTCCTCATAATCGCCGGGCATCTTGTTGATGAGGCTGCACTTGCCGTGGACCACCTCGTCGTGGCTGATGGGCAGGATGAAATTCTCGCTGAAGGCGTAGAAGAAGCTGAAGGTGACCTTGCCGTGATTGCCCGCGCGGAACAGCGGGTCGGTCTTCATGTAGCTGAGCATGTCGTTCATCCAGCCCATGTTCCACTTGAAATTGAAGCCCAGGCCGCCGTCCGAAGCCGGTTTGGTGACCATCGGCCAGGCGGTGGATTCCTCAGCGATCATCATTTTGTAGGGGTAGCGGCTCAGGATCGCGGTATTGAGTTTCTGCAGGAACGCGATGGCCTCCAGGTTTTCCTTGCCGCCGTTGCGGTTGGGTTCCCATTCGCCGTCACGGCGGTTATAGTCCAGATACAGCATGCTGGCCACTGCATCCACCCGCAGGCCGTCCACATGGTACTGTTCGACCCAGAACATGGCGCTGGAGATCAGGAAACTGGCCACTTCGTTCATGCCGTAGTTGAATACCATGGTCCCCCATTCCTTATGCTCCCCGCGGCGGGGGTTGGGGTCCTCATAGCAGGGCGCGCCGTCGAAATAGTAAAGCCCGTAGCCGTCCTTCGGGAAGTGCGCGGGCACCCAGTCCAGGATCACGCCGATACCGGCCTGGTGCAGCTTATCCACAAAGGCCATGAAGTCTTTGGGGGTGCCGTAGCGGCTGGTGGGGGCAAAGTAACCGGTGACCTGGTACCCCCAGCTGCCGTCGAAGGGATACTCGGTGATGGGCAGCAGTTCCACATGGGTATAGCCCATCTCTTTTATGTACGGGATCAGTTCGTCCGCCAGTTCGGAGTAATTGTAGGGGACCCCGTTTTCGGGGTCTTTCATCTTCCAGCTTCCGGCCTGCAGTTCATAGATCGAGACCGGGCTGTTGATCACGTCCTGCTTGCTGCAGGCCTGCTCCCAGGCGGCGTCCCCCCAGGGATACCCGGAGATCTCATAGACCTTGCTGCCGTTGGAAGGGCGGGTCTCGGTATGGAACGCATAGGGATCGGATTTGTAGACCAGCTCGTCAGCGGCGGTCGTGATGCAGTATTTGTAAACGTCATATTCCCGGATACCGGGGATGAACAGTTCCCAGATCTCGTCCGCCACCTTTGCCATCGGATGGTCGCCCGGCGCCCAGTTGTTGAAATCGCCTACCACCGAAACCGCGGCGGCGTGCGGTGCCCAGACGCGGAACACCGCGCCTGCCTGGCCATCCTGCTCGCACAGGTGCGCGCCAAAGTAACGGTAAGCCTCCTGGTTTTCACCTGCATGGAACAGATAGATGGGCAAATCAGAACTTTTGGGCGTGCGTTTGCCTTGCTTCAACGTAATCTCCCCTTTTGGGCCGGGCGCCCCCGGCCCCCTGTAATTTTGCTATTTCTATATTACCTGTTTCGCGCATGAATTTCAAGGTTTTTCTGTAATAATCCGCTAAAATTTTATGCCTCTGCAATTTTGATTTGTGCAACTTCGACACATTTTTCATTCCGCTGTTGTATCCTTATACAAAAATGCCCCACACAAGGTACTTTTTACACCTTGTGCGGGGTCTGTCTAATCATTATGCTCCGTAAATATAATACGGATTTTGTCCGCTGTAAATGCTGCGGCGGTTCCATACCGTGTGGGTAGCCAGGTATTCCGCCCAGGCGCGGTAACCGGCGGGGTTGAAATGCACGCCGTCTGTGACCTGGTAATCGTCGATCTGGCTGCCGTCCGCCGGGTTGGTCAGCGCCTCGCGGATATTCACGAAGTAGCAGCCCTTGCGCAGCGCCAGATTGGCCAGCAGGTCGTTGACCGTGGCGATGCGGGCGTTGTCCAGGCCGGGCTTGCTTTCCACCACGGTTTCCTGCACGCCGGGGATCGCCTGGATATAGAAGATCACGCCGGGGTTGAGCCGTTCACGCAGCATGTCGATCAGGCGCTCATAGTAGGCGATGAAGCTGTCCTCGTTGCCCTGGGTGACCAGGTTGTTGGTGCCCACCAGAAGATAAACGTAATCCGGCTGGGTGGCCGCGATGGCCTCCATCGGCGTTTCCTCCACATGGGTGACGGCGTTGGTCATCGTGGCATTGTTGACAAAGCTGTTCACGCCCGCGCTGATATACGTGGCATACTTGGCGTTGGGCAGGCCGGTGGCATACAGCCCCAGGCCCGAGGCGATGCTGTCGCCCACGAAGGTGACTGTGTTGAAGTAGCTGTCGGTCACGGTGCCCAGCATCGGCACGCCCACCATGCGATGGTCGGTGTTGAAATACTCGGTGTCGATGGTCTGCTCCACCGGCGTGGAGGTGTTCCACACGGCGGTGTCCACCGCCTGGACGATGCGTTCCGGCGTTTCCCCGGTGGCGGGGGTGGGCGCGGGGGTCGCGGCCGTCTCCGGCGACTGGGTAGGTTCCGCTGCCGCCGGCGTCGGCGTGGGGGCGGGCGTTTGCTCCGGTTCCCGGCTCTGGTACCAGTACCAGGCCGCGCCCAGACAGGCCAGCGCAAACAGGACCGACAGCACGCCTACGATGCGGCGCTGCCGCCTTTTGCGGGAAAATTCATTGCGGTAGGTATAAAAATCAGACATTCCAGATACTCCTGATCTTCGGGGCTTTCGATAACAGATTTATTATACCGCGTTTTCCCGGCGGGGGCAAGTGGCCGCCCCATCTTTTACATGCCGGCCGGTGAAATCTTCACTTGACGGTCCCCGGTCCGCCCCCTATAATATAAAGAAAAAGCTCCTGCTTTTGCTGTAAAGGAGAGCGATTTTATGTCATGGATGATCGTTTCGGATACTTCCTGTGAGATCCGTTCGCTGGCGCACCCGGCGCCCGGGGTGCAGTTCGCCCTGGCACCCTTTAAGATCCGCATCGGGGAACGGGAATACGTGGATCTGCCGACTTTGAACGTGCCGCAGATGCTGCAGGCGATGACCGACTACAACGGGGCCAGCACCAGCGCCTGCCCCAGCCCCGAGGAATGGGCGGAATATTTTCTGCAGGCCGACCAGGTGATCGCGCTGACCATCAGCAGCAACCTGTCCGGCAGCTATAATGCAGCGCTTTCGGCACGGGAGATGGTGCTGGACGAGCACCCCGAGAAGAAGATCTTCATTCTGGACACCCTGAGCTGCGCCGGCGCGCTGGCAGACGCCGCAGAGCTGGCCAACACCCTGATCGGGGAAGGCATTGGTTTCGACGACGTCTGCTTTGCCCTGAAAAAATTTGCCGAGACCACCCATATCCTCTTCGCGCTGGCCAGCTTTGAGAACCTGGCCAAGAACGGCCGCGTGAACAAGGTCGTCGGCTTCATCGCCGGGCGGTTGAACATGCGGGTGCTGGGCCGCCGCACCAGCGACGGCAGGATCGACTTTTTCTACAAGACCCGCGGAGAGACCCGCGTACTGGCCCGCATCCTGGAACAGATGGACGCCGACAAATACGACGGCGTGCACCCGGTGTTCATCAGCGAATGCAACAACCTGAACGCCGCCCGGCTGCTGGAACACGGCATCCGTGCCAAATGGCCGGAAGCGAAGATCCGCATTGCCCCCTGCGCCGGCCTGTGCAGCTTTTACGCCCAGGATCAGGGGCTTATCATCACCTACTGAACAGCGTACGACCCAAACGGCGAACGCCCCGGAAAATTCCGGGGCGTTTTGTCATGCCTGTTCGCGTTCCTTCTTGCGGCGCAGGCGCTCCACAAAGGCGGCGCGCTGTTTTTCCCAGCGGGCGTCCGCCTCCCGCGTGGCCGGTTCGGTGCAGCGGGCAAAACTCCAGTGCAGCCCGTCCCGGCGGCTCAGCTTGAAACGCACGTACCAGTGGCCGCAGTAGGGGCATTCGCTGCGGGTGTAGTACCCGGTGTTGCCCCGCTTGAGCCAGACTTCGTCATGGGTCAGCGGCGCGCCGCATTCGGGGCAGTGCACGCTGTTGAGTTCGGGCGCGTTTTTGTAATCGTCATGTTCCAGGCGGTCCATGAACACCCGCACGTCCCGCGCCGCGGAGTCCTCCCCCAGCAGGGCGCTGCGCAGCAGTTCCTCCCCGGTGGGGTAGGTGGCCAGCCCCTCCGCCAGCGGCAGCTTGCGGCAGATCTTCGCAGTGTAGAGCGCATCGTCCAGCGCGTTGTGGAAAGGTTCCTCCTTGGGGATGCCCAGGCGTTCCACCACGCTTTCCAGCGTCAGGCCCTCCCCTTCCCGGCGGGGGTAAGTCTGCAGGAAGATGCGCTGCAAATCGTACCACTGGGCGGGCCAGCGCTCGTCCAGCCCTGCCAGGAACAGGTTCTGTTTCAGCACCGGCACATCGTCCAGGCCCCATTCCGCCAGTTCGGCGTCCGGCCCGGCCCAGTCGAGGAATTTCTGCAGGCCGTCCCGCATCGGCATGCCGGCGTCCAGGTCCCCCTGGGACATGCCGGTGACCTTGGCGATGTGGTGCTGCAATTTGCGGAAAATACGGGGCCGCAGGTTGACTTCAAAGGTATCCAGCACATCCCCGTGCTCATTGATGCGCGCCGCGCCGATCTGGATGATCTCCCCGCGCAGCGTCAGTTCGGTGCCGTGGTAAAGGAAGGTCTTGGGTTTGTACCCGATATTCCACTCCAGGTCAAAAACGATCAGATTCACCGCTCAGTTTCCCTCCTGCAAAATATATCGTTCCACCGCCAGGCCTACGCCGTCGTGGTCGTTGTCGGCCGTCAGGCAGTCCGCCGCGGCCTTGACCGGGGCCTGGGCGTTGCCCATGGCCACCCCCAGCCCGGCAAAACGGATCATGGGCAGGTCGTTCCAACCGTCGCCGCAGGCCATCAGGTCTTTGGCGGTCAGGCCCATGCCGCGCAGCAGCAGTTCCAGCGAGGCGGCCTTTTCCACATGCAGCGGCATGGTCTCGATGAAAAACGGCTGGGAGCGGTAGATGGAAAGTTTCCCGGCAAATTCCTGCTGCATCAGTTCTTCCACATGGGGCATGTCCGCCGGGTCGCCGGTGAGCAGCAGCTTGTGGATGGGATAGCGGATCTCTGCCGGGAGGTCCTTCACCTGGCGGACCGGGATGCGGTTGATGCGCGCTTCCTCCTGCACGTAGGGGCTGTCCGCCTGTTCGGTGACGATGCCGTTGGCATCGTAGGTCAGCGGCACCACGTTCCAGTAACGGCTGAAAGTGCAGACCGGTTCGATCAGATCCGGCGGGAAAGCGTACTGCACCAGGGTGCGCCCGCTGCGGCAGTCGATGATCTTGCCGCCGTTGTAGCTCAAAATGCAGCCGCCGTATTTCTCCAGTTCCAGTTCCCGGGCCAGCGGCAGGATGCCCACCGTGGGGCGGCCGCTGGCCAGCACGATGCAGACGCCGCGGCGCGCGGCCTCCTGCAGAGCCGCCTTTGTGCGCGGGGTGATGACCTTTTCGCTGTTGGTCAGCGTCCCGTCCAGATCCAGCGCCAAAACTTTATATCCCATAACTTCCCGCTCCTGCTTGTATTTACGCCTATTGTACCCTAAATGCGACATTTGCGCAAGACGGAGCGTTTGCCTTGACAATCCCGCCGCGCCATGCTAAGATACTGGCAATGTAAGGGAGTAGTCGGCACGGCGGTGGAGCAGCCGCCGCGCAGTTCTGTCAACACAATGGGCCGCACGGCTCTGGCTGAACTTGAAATGACGAGACTTACCTGCCCGCCATGCAGCCGGGCAGGTAGGTCTTTTTTATTGCCCTGAAAAAACGGAGGAAGTTATATGACACTGTTCGACCTGATCCTGATCGCCGTCAGCCTTTCGATGGACGCCTTCGCCGTCTCCATCTGCAAAGGGCTGTCGGTACGCAAAGTGACGCTGCGCCACGCTCTGACCTGCGGGCTGTGGTTCGGCGGGTTCCAGGCGGCCATGCCCGCGCTGGGATATTTTCTGGGGGACCGCTTTGCGGCGGTCCTGACCCGGTTCGGCCCCTGGATCGCCTTTTTCCTGCTGGCCACCATCGGTGCCAACATGGTGCGGGAAAGTTTCGGCGATGACGAGACCCTCGACGACGACTACTCCGCCAAAGCCATGCTGCCGCTGGCCGTCGCCACCAGCATCGACGCCTTTGCCGTCGGCGTCAGCTTTGCCGCCATGCAGGTGCAGATCCTGCCCGCCGTAGCGCTGATCGGCTGCATCACCTGTGTGCTTTCCGCCGTTGGCGTAAAGGCCGGGGCCGTGTTCGGCGGCAGATACCGCGCCCCGGCCGAGCGGCTGGGCGGTGTGGTACTGCTCCTGATCGGGTTCAAAACGCTGCTGAGCGGGCTTGGCGTCCTGTAAAGGCGTTCCCGCCCCCGGCACATGCCGGGGGCGGGCTTTTTCTTATGGCTCCGCCGTCATGGTTTGGCCGCTGCCAGCAGGATACGGTGGATGCGTCCTTCGATGCAGCCGTCCCGTTCCAGCATCTGCTGCGCGGCCAGCAGCCGTCCGGCGCAGGCGTCCACCGAGAAGCCCGGGAACTCCCACTCGATGACCCGCGCGAACCAGACCAGCGCGCCCACGTCAAAAAAGCGGATAGGGCGGAAACATTCCTGCGCCTGCAGGATTGTAAACCCTGCCTCCCGGAATTGGCGGCATACCGCCGCAAGGGTCAGGCCGGGGTATGGCAGCGGCGTCGGTCCCAGCAGCAGTTCCACCAGTTCCCGGTCGTTCTGCGCGCCCACCTGTTCGGTGATGAACAAGCCGCCGGGTTTGAGCAGGCGGCCGGTCTCCTGCGCTTGAAAGTCCCCGTGCCGGTTGATGATACAGTCGAACGCCGCGTCCGCAAAGGGCAGGCGGCCCCCGCCGTCCCCTTCCCGGAAGCCGACGCCCAGCGGCAGCAGCCGTTCCCGGCAGAGCCGCACATTGGGCGGGTAGGCTTCCGTTGCGGCCGTGCGGGCCGGAGGGTGCCCCAGCGAGAGCAGGAATTCCCCGCCGCCGGTGTCCACATCCAGCAGCTGCATCTCCGGCCGCAGATATTGCAAAACCACGTCCCGGTAGGACCACGGCAGGTCGGTTTCCTCGGTATACCGGCCGTGAATATGGGAAAAATCCCACCCGTGGATGTGGGCGGCGTTTTCTTCCGCTTTCCAGAGCCGGAGCCATTCGTTTCGCTCCATCGTTCTCCCCCTTGCGTTCTGTGCGCCCAGTATACCATAAAACACCCGCGTTCCGCCAGCCCGACAGGCAGGTAAACGGATCGTCGATTTACTTTTTGCCCCCGCCGTGCTATGCTGAAAGCAAAGAAAGGAGGGGCTGCCATGGATGCCAAATCTTTCGGCGTCTTTTTAGCCCAAACCCGCCGGGAGCGCGGCCTGACCCAGAGCGCGCTGGCCGAGCAGCTGCACGTCACCGACAAGGCGGTGAGCCGCTGGGAACGGGGGTTAGGCTTCCCGGACATCGGCACGCTGGAACCGCTGGCCCAGGCCCTGGGGCTTACGCTGGAGGAGTTGATGCAGGCCGGGCGGTCGCCCGACGCCCCCGCCGGGCAGGCGCGGTCCTCCCGCTCCCTGCTGGAACTTCCTCCGGCCATCGAGTGGCACTCGGTACGGGCCGCCCTTTTCTTGGCAGCCGCAGCCCTGGCGGTCGCCGCCCTGTTTCTGCTGCCCGCCCAGGTGGTTACCCAGTGGCGTCCTGAGGACGGCGTCCTTTACCCCGGCGCCGTGCTGCCCACGCCGCTGGTCTATCTATGCTGCCTGGGCTTCACTTTCCTGTTTCTTTGGCTCTGGAAAGCATGGGAACAGGGCCGTTTTTACCGTTCAGTCCTGACCTGGCTGCAGATCCTGCACCCGCGGCTGGCCCCCTGGGTGGCGCTGGGGTCCCAGCTGTTTTACTGCCTGTGGGCTTCAGCCCCGCTGCTGTGCGAAACCGTCATTTTTCTGTTCAACCTCTGAACATGCTTTGGGTGCCCCGCCGTCCGGGTGGGAACGCCGTCTTTGCCCGTGAACCGAAACAGCGGGGACCGCTTTCACGCGGTCCCCGCTGTTTTGTGCTGTGCGGCCGGTCAGTCCACCGTTTCGATCTTTGTGACGGTAAAGCCGCCGTTCTCGATCACAGCCTTGATCTTGTCGTCGGGCAGTGCGGCGTTCAGCTCCGCTTCGGCGGTGCCTGCCTCGTGGTCCGCCGCGGCGCTCTCCACCTCGGGCAGGGCTTCCAGCATCCGTTTCAAGCGGGCCGAACAGCCGCCGCAGTGCATGCCTTCCACTTTCATCAACTTTTTCATAGGGTCATACCTCCTTGTAAAGTTACAAAATCAGATGGGAACAGACTTCGGCTCAGCCGACGCCGTGTACCACATAGCCTACGCCCTCCACCGCTTTGGCAAGGGCCTCCTCCGGCGTGCCGGGGTCCATACGGACGACCGCCGTGCCCTGTGCCGCGCTGGGCGTTGCTTCCTGCACGCCGGGCACGCCCTCCAGCGCCTTCTTGACCGTGGCTTCGCAGTGTTCGCACATCATGCCTTCGATCTGCAGGGTCTTTTCGACGGTCTGCTCCGCCGAGGGCGCGGCGGGGACCGGGCAGGCCGGGGCGGGGACCGGGCAAGCCGGGGTACTTTCCCCTGTTGCCGGCTGCGCCGGACGTTTATGGCGGACAGGCTTATCCCTGCGGGCGCTGCGCATATCGAAGAAGTTGAGCCGCAGCGCGTTGGTCACCACGCAGACGCTGCTCAGGCTCATGGCGGCCGCCGCGAACATGGGATTCAGCGTCAGCCCCAGCGAGACGAAAGCCCCCGCAGCCAGCGGGATGCCGATGCTGTTGTAGAAGAACGCCCAGAACAGGTTCTGGTGGATGTTGCGCAGGGTGGCGCGGCTCAGGCGGACCGCCGCCGGCACGTCGCTGAGGCGGCTCTTCATCAGCACCACATCCGCCGCGTCGATGGCCACGTCGGTCCCCGCGCCGATGGCGATGCCGATGTCGGCGCGGGTCAGGGCCGGGGCGTCGTTGATGCCGTCGCCCACCATGGCCACCTTGCCCTGTTCTTTCAGTTTGCGGATGACGCTCTCCTTGCCGTCGGGCAGCACCCCGGCGATGACTTCATCCACACCGGCCTGTGCGCCGATGGCGCGGGCGGTGCGCTCGTTGTCGCCGGTGAGCATGACCACCCGGACGCCCATGTTTTGCAGTTCCCGCACCGCCTGGGGGCTGTCGGGCTTGATAACGTCGGCTACCGCGATCACGCCCAGCAGGCGGCCCTCCCGGCAGAAGAACAGCGGGGTCTTGCCCTGCCCGGCCAGTTCTTCGGCCCGGGCGCGGAGGGGTTCGGGCACTGTGGCGCGGGTCTGCATGAATTTCAGGTTGCCGCTGCTGAGGGACACGCCGTTCTGCTCGGCGGTCACGCCGTTGCCGGGCAGCGCCCGGAAAGCGGAGACTGCCTCCGCCTGCATGCCGCGCTCCGCGCCCGCCTGCAGGATGGCGCGGGCCAGGGGATGTTCACTTTTCTGTTCCAGCGCCAGGGCCAGCCGGAGCAGTTCCTCCTCGCCGACGCCCGCGGCGGGCAGGATGTCGGTGACTTTGGGTTCGCCGCTGGTGATGGTGCCGGTCTTATCCAGCGCCACGATCTCCACACGGCCGGTCTCCTCCAGCGAAGCGGCCGTCTTGAACAGCACGCCGTTTTTGGCCCCCATGCCGTTGCCCACCATGATGGCCACCGGGGTGGCCAGACCCAGCGAGCAAGGGCAGCTGATGACCAGCACCGAGATGCCGCGGGCCAGCGCATAGCCCACATCCTGCCCCAGCAGCAGCCAGACGACGGTGGTGACGGCGGCGATGGCGAGGACCGCAGGCACGAACACGCCGGAAACTTTGTCGGCGATCTTGGCGATAGGCGCTTTGGTGGCTGCGGCATCGCTGACCATCTGGATGATCTGGGCCAGGGTGGTGTCCTCCCCCACACGGGTGGCGCGGCAGCGCAGGAAGCCGGACTGGTTGACCGTGGCGGCCGATACCGGGTCTCCCTCGGCCTTGTCCACCGGGATGCTCTCGCCGGTCAGGGCGGACTCGTTGACGGCGCTGTGGCCTTCCAGGATCACGCCGTCCACCGGGATGTTCTCACCGGGGCGCACCACAAAGATATCGTCCCGGCGCACCGCATCCACGGGGACCTCGGTCTCCACCCCGCCGCGCACCACGGTGGCGGTCTTGGGGGCCAGCTTCATCAGGCTCTTGAGCGCGTCGGTGGTGCGCCCCTTGGAGTAGGCTTCCAGCGTTTTGCCGACGGTGATCAGCGTCAGGATGGTGGCTGCGGACTCAAAATACATCTCGTCCATATAGACCATGGCCTGGGCCGTATTCCCGCGCACCGCAGCGTCGGCCATCAGAAACAGCATGACCGTGCTGTAACCGAACGCGGCCGCCGCACCCATGGCCACCAGGGTATCCATGTTGGGCGCGCGGTGGAGGAGGCCCTTGAAGCCGCTGACGAAGAATTTCTGGTTGATGACCATTACGGCGATGGTATCCAGCATTTCAAACATCATCAAGGCCAGGTGGTTGTTCTCAAAAAACGGCGGCAGCGGCCAGCCCCAGAGCATCCAGCCCATGATATACATCAGGGGCAGCCAGAAGATGACCGACAGGGTCAGCCGGTGAAGCATCTTTGGGGTCTCGGTGTCCTTGAGTTCGCCGCTTTCCGCCGCGGCCGCCCGCCGCTGCGCGCCTTTGACCGACGCGCCGTAGCCTGCGTTTTCCACCGCGGCGATGACCGCCTCGGGCGCTGCAGAGCCCTCCACGCCCATGGAATTCGTCAAAAGGCTCACCGAGCAGGACGTGACGCCCGGCACCGCCGACACGGCCTTTTCCACCCGGGCGCTGCAGGCCGCGCAGCTCATGCCGGTGATAGTATATTGTTGCATGGTATCGTTCCCTCCCGAACAGTGGTACGCGCCCGCCGGAACGCCCGCGCTCACTTCATCAGCTTTTGCAGGACGTTCAGCAGTTCGTCGATGGTTTCGTCTTTGCCGTCCCGGATGTCCCGGGCCACGCAGGTGCGGATATGGTCCGACAGAAGTTCCCGGTTGAAAGAGTTCATGGCCGCCGTGACCGCCGCCGACTGGACCAGGATATCAGGGCAGTAAACGCCTTTTTCCACCATACCGCGGATGCCGCGGATCTGCCCCTCGATACGGTTCAGGCGGTGGATCAGCTTTTTGTATTCCTCCGGCGTGCGTTCCTTGGTGCGCCGGCAGCAGTCTTTCATTTCTTCGGTTCCCATAGCAGACATCCTTTCGCGCAAGATACCCCAGCGGGGTATTTATATAATATACCCCGGACGGGTATTTGTCAAGCCCTGTTTCGGGGAGCGGGGCGCACGCGCAAAAAGCAGGAAGGGCTTTTCGATCCGGCAGAGTGTACGCGCATTCGTACATGCCGCGCTGCAACGGCACACGCTTCTATTCCTGTGCGCCCGTGCGCATCCGGGTTTCCCGCAGGGTTGCTTCAAAAAAGGGAGGAGCGCCCCAGGGGGCATTGCCCTGCCGCCCCAAAACAGCTATACTGGGGGCAGAGGAAACATTTTCTCCGCGCAAGGAGGCTGAATATGACGATCCTATACATTGAGGACGACCGCGCCATTGCGGAAGCCGTGCAGGGGTTCCTTGCCGGCAAGGGCTGCGCCGTGACGGTGTGCCCCACGCTGGCGGCGGCGCGGGAAGCGCTGGCCGGGACTTTGCCGGACCTGATACTGCTGGACTGGAACCTGCCCGACGGCGAAGGCGCGGGCTTCTGCCGGGAACTGCGGGCCCGCGCGCCGGAACTGCCGGTGCTGCTTTTGACCGTGCGCAGTGATACCCGGGACGTCCTGGCCGGTTTCGACTGCGGCGCCGACGACTATGTGACCAAGCCCTTCGACCGGGAAGTGCTCTATTCCCGCATGCTGGCCCTGCTGCGGCGCAGCCGGGGCACGGGCGGGCCGGTACTGCAATGCGCGGGGATCGTACTGGACGAAAACCGTCAGACCGTCACCTGCCGGGGCCGGACGGTGGGCCTGGGGCAGCTGGAATACCAGCTGCTTCGCCTGCTGCTGCAAAACAAAGGCCGCACCGTGACCCGCCGCCAGCTGCTGGAGACCCTGTGGGACTGCAACGGGCGCTTCGTCAACGACAACACGCTGACCGTGACCATGAAACGGCTGCGGGAAAAACTGGGCCAGCCCGACTGCCTGAAAACCATCCGCAGCTTCGGCTACCGCATGGAGGAGGAACCATGGTGAACCGTGCAAAAAACACCGGCGTTCTGCCGGTTTGCCTGGGCGTGCTGGCCGCCGGCCTGCTGGCCGCCGGCCTGACGGCAGCCCTTCTGCTGCGCTGGCATGAGGGACAGCAGTTTGCCCTGCTGGACGGTTTCTGCACCGCCCTGGCCCAGCGCGCGCCCCAGAGCGCCGGCGCTGTCTGTGATCTGGTCAAGGCCGGGGCGCCTGCGTTTTCCCGCAGCCCCGGCATGCTGGCCGGACTGGGCTATGACGCCGGGGATCTTGCCGCCGGGACGGCTCCCCTTTGGGTGGCCGCCGGGGCGGGGCTGGCGCTGGGCCTGCTTTCCTGGCTGGGCGGCTGGTGGCTCCAGCGCCGCCATACGGCCCGGCAGCTCGGGCGGGTGACCGGCATTCTGGAAGCGGCCCGGGCCGGGAAACCGCTGCCCCTTTGGGAAGAACGGGAGAGCCTGTTTTCCCCGCTGGCCGACGAGATCGGCAAGACGGTGGGTGAACTGGCCCGCACCCGCCAGGCCGCCGTGGCCGCCCGCGACCGCTTTGCCCGGAACCTTGCGAACATCGCCCACCAGCTGAAAACGCCGCTGACGGCCCTTTCGCTGGCGGCCCAGGACGCGGCAGCCCCCACCCGCCGCGCGCTGGAGGCGCAGATCGGACGGCTGACCGGGCTGGAAGAAGCGCTGTTGCTGCTGGCACGGCTGGACTCCGGCGCGCTGCCGCTGCACCCCGCCCCCGCCGACCTGTTCACACTGCTGACAATGGCCGCGGACCAGCTACAGCCGCTGGCCCGCCGGGCGGGCGTCACGCTGGATGTGCCGGAGCAAACGCCCGTCACGATCGAGGCGGACCCCGACTGGACGGTGGAAGCGCTGATGAACCTGATAAAAAACTGCCTGGAGCACAGCCCGCCGGGCGGCGCGGTCCACTGCCTCTGCACAAGCAGCGCGCTGTACACTGAGGTGCGCATCCGGGACGAAGGGAACGGTTTTTCCCCGGAGGACCTGCCCCATCTGTTTGATCGGTTCTACCGCGGCGCGGGCGCAGGCCCCGGCGGCGTGGGCATCGGGCTTTCCATCGCCAAAGAATTGCTGGAACGGCAGAATGCGGTCCTGGCCGCCGAAAACCCGCCCGAAGGCGGCGGGCAGTTCACGGTGCGGTTTTATCCCCCTGCCGGGTGAGGGGCGGATGTCACCGGGATGTCACTTAACGGTGGTACAATGAACGGCAAAGGAGGGCATCCCATGGAACTGCTGCAATGTACCCAACTGCAAAAAACCTATGGCCGGGGCGCGGCCGCCGTCCATGCCCTGAACGGCGTGGACCTGACGGTGGAGCACGGCGAATTTACCGCCATCGTGGGGGCGTCCGGGTCCGGCAAATCCACCCTGCTGCACATTCTGGCCGGCGTGGACAAACCCACCGGCGGCACCGTGCTGGTGGACGGCGTGGACGTGGGCCGCCTGGACCCCACCCGTGCCGCCCTGTTCCGCCGCCGCAAGGTGGGGCTGGTCTACCAGTTTTTCAACCTGATCCCCACCCTGACCGTGGAACAGAACATCCTGATGCCGCTGCTGCTGGACAAACGCAGACCCGATCCCGACGAACTGCGCCGCCTGGTGAGCGCACTGGGCCTGCAGGATAAGCTGCAGGCGCTGCCGGGGCAGCTTTCCGGCGGGCAGCAGCAGCGCACCGCCATCGCCCGGGCGCTGTGTTACCGCCCCGCCCTGCTGCTGGCCGACGAGCCCACCGGCAACCTGGACCGCAAAAACAGCGGCGAGATCCTGGACCTGCTCCTGCTCTGCCACCGCAGCCTGGGGCAGACCATCCTGCTGGTGACCCACGACGAACGTCTGGCCGCCCAGGCGGAGCGGGTGATCACGCTGAGCGACGGCAGGATCGTCAGCGACCGCAGACGGGGGTGAGCCGTATGTGGAAACTGTATTCCCGCAGCTACCTGGCCCATAACCGGGCTACCCGCCGGAGCATCACCGCCGCCGCGCTGGCCGCTGCGTTTTTCCTTTCGCTGGTGGGCAGCCTGTTTTACAATTTCTGGGTGTATGAGATCGAGCGCATCACCCTGGAGGAAGGCGGCTGGCAGGGGCGCGTCACGGTGGAACAAAGCGGCGCGGCGCTGGACGAGACGCTGGACGCGCTGGCCCGCTTTGCCAACGTGGATACCGCCGCGCTCAACACCGGCCTTTCGGAGAACGGCGTCGCCGTGATCGACCTGACCTTCCGGGATCTGGGGGACGCTTATGCGGACCTGGACCGCATCCGGGAGGCGCTGGAGTTGCCCGACGAGGCAGTACAGGCCCATGAGCTGCTGCTTTCCCGCTATCTGGTCAACGATCCGCAGGATTCCTCCCCTTCCCTGCTGATGCCCTTTTATCTGGCCGTGCTGGGCGCGGTGGCGCTGGCGCTGGTGCTGCTGATCCGCAACTCCTTTGCCATCACCATGCAGGCCCGGCTGCACCAGCTGGGCATCCTTGCCAGCGTCGGCGCCACGCCCCGGCAGCTCCGGCTCTGTCTGCTGCAGGAAGCCGCCGCCCTGGCCCTGCTGCCGCTGGCGCTCGGCACAGCCCTGGGGCTTGCCGCCTGTTCCGGCGTGCTGGCCGCCCTCAACGCCGCGGCCGCCCATGTGGCGGGGCGGCATACGGCGGTCTTTCAGATGCACCCGCTGCTCGTTGCGGCCATCCTGCTGCTCTCGCTGCTGACGGTCCTGTTCTCGGCCTGGCTCCCGGCCCGCCGCCTGAGCCGCATGACCCCGCTGGAAGCCCTGCGGGACGGCGCCGCGGAAAGCCCCGCCCTGCGCTGGAAGCGCCGCAGGCACGCCCGCCTGCTGGCGCTCTGCTTCGGCATACGCGGGGAACTGGCCGGGAACGCCCTGCGTGCGCAGAAACGCTCCCTGCGCATCGCCAACGTGTCGCTGCTGCTGTCCTTTTTGGGGTTCACGGCCATGCTGTGCTTTTTCACCCTGTCCGGCATCAGCACCCAAATGACCTATTTTGCGCGCTATCAGGACGCATGGGACGTAATGGCCACCGTGCCCGGCGCTTCGCTGGACGATTTTTCCCTGACGGAGCCGCTGCGCGCCCTGCCCGGCGTGGAGGACTGCACCGTGTACGAAAAAGCGCAGGCCCAATGCTTCCTGCCCGCCGGGGCCCAGAGCGACGCCCTGCAGGCCCTGGGCGGCCTGGGGGCATTGGACGGCAGCGCCGTGCCCCTGGACGGCGGCTGGCTGGTGGACGCGCCCATCGTGGTGCTGGACGACGCCAGTTTCCTGGCCTACTGCGAAGCGTGCGGGATCGAGCCCGCGCTGGACGGGGCCGTGCTGCTGGACCGGGTATGGGACAGCCTGCACAGCCATTTCCGCGACCCGCTGTACCTGCCCTTTGTGCAGCCCGGCACCGAAGCCCTGACGCTGGCCGGGGACGGCGGCGCAGCCCTGGGCGATCTGCCCCTGCTGGGCCGTACCGGCGGCCCGCCCAACCTGCGGGAAGAATACGACGATTACGCGCTGGTCCTGTTCTGGCCCCAAAGTCTCTGGCAGGAACTGGGGGCCGCCTGGGGCCTTGCCCCGGCAGGCGCTGCGACCCGGCTGACCGTCCGCCTGCTGGGCCGGGACGGCATCACGCAGGAGGAATGCCGCGCCCTGCAGACGGCGGCCGCCGCCCTGCTGGAAGAGGGCGGGTATGCCTGTACCATCGAGAACCGCATCGACGAGAAGATCGCCAACGACGAGATGATCACCGGGGCCCAGCTGATCCTCGGGGCGTTCTGCCTGCTGCTGGCCGCCATCGGGCTGGCCAACGTCTTCCTCAACACGCGGGGATTTGTACACCAGCGCCGCCGGGAATTTGCCCGCTATCTTTCCCTCGGCATGACCCCCGCGGAACTGCGCAGCCTGTTCTGGATCGAAGGGGCCGTGGTGGCCGGACGGCCGCTGGTCGTCACCCTGCCGCTGACCGCCGCCGTGGTTGCCTTTATGCTGGACGCCAGCCACCTGGAGGCGGAAATCTTTCTGGCCCAGGCCCCCGTTCTGCCGGTGGCGCTGTTCGCCGCGCTGATCGTGGGCACGGTAGCGCTGGCCTACGGGCTGGGGGCCCGGGAACTGCTCACCGGCGACCTGACGGCGGTGCTGAAGGACGACAGCCTGCGGTGAGCCGCCCCGTACAGACAAATAAGACCAAAAGCGCCGGACGGCAGAGTTTTTCTGCCGTCCGGCGCTTTGCTTTGTGCCGCACAGCCGGCGGCGCATTTTTACGCCGGGGCCGTGCCGTCCCGCGCCCTGGCCGCCGGGAGGGTGATCGTCACTTCCAGCCCGGTGGGCCGGACCGGGCGGCAGGCCATGGTCCCCCCGTGGGCCGCGGCGATGCCGTATACGAGCCGCAGGCCGAACCCGTGCTGCGCCCCGCTTTGGGCGGCCTCAAACTGCCCGGCGTTGGCCCGCTCCATGGCGGCGGCCGTCATGCCCACGCCGTCGTCCTGCACGGTAAAGCGGCAGGTCTCCGGCTCCCGGTCCACCGTCACCGTGACCGTGCAGCCGCCGGGGTTGTGGCGGATACTGTTGCGCACCAGGTTTTCCAGCGCACGCGCCAGCAGGGCCGGGTCTCCCTCGATGGTATCTTCCCGTCCGGCGGTCTGCAGTTCCAGCACATAGCGGCTGTCTAGCCCGCCGTTGAGCAGTTCGGAGAGCACGCCCCGCGCCAGTTCCACCGGGTCAAGGTGCCGCCATTGCAGCGGCTGCATGGAGTATTCCAGCTGCGAGACCAGGTTCAGATCCCGGATCAGATCCCGCAGCCGTTCCCCCTGGGCGCAGATCATGCCCGCCTGCTGCCGGGCCGCCGGGGGCAGCGCCGGGTCGGCGGCCAGGGTGCCCGCGTAGCCCAGTATGACCGAGAGCGGCGTGCGCACATCGTGGGAGATGCCGTTGATCCATTCCGCCCGGGCGGCGTCCCGCCGCGCCATCTGGGCGCTGACCCGGTTCAGCGCTTTCTGCACCGGGGCCAGTTCGCCGGTCTCCGGCAAAGCCGCGGGTTGCCCGGCGGCGATCTTGCCGATGCCCTCCATCAGCGGCGCGGCGCTTTGCTCCATGCGGCGGGTGCTGCGCCAGAACAGCGCCACCACCAGCAGCAGGTTGGCCGCCACGATGCCCAGGCCGCCGTACAGCATCGTGCGCACCCCGCCCAGGCTCATCAGGTTGCTGAGGCCCAGGCGCACCAGCCGGTCCTTATCCCCGGCCACCACCAGCAGCCCGCCGCCGTCCAGTACCCGTTCCAGCACCGGGTAATCCTCCAGATACCAGCGGCTGAAGCGGGCGACGTCCGCCGCCGTGTAGTCGAGGCACAGAGACGGCGGCAGCTGCCAGGACCAGACGACACCGCCCTCCGCGTCCAGGACCATCGCCCAGGGCAGGCCGCTGCCCTCCAGCAGTGCCGTGATCTCCGCCTGCCGCACGCGGTAGCCCCCACCCTCCGCCTGCACGCAGGCGGCCAGTTCGTCCAGCGGGGCGCGGAAGGCCGACACCCGGTCGATCGCCATGCTCAGTCCCAGCAGCATGACCCCGTTGGCTACCAGAAACAGCAGGATCAGCCCGATGCCGGTGAGGAAATACCGGCGGAAAAACCGTTGTGCGGTCACGGCGCATCCTCCTCCCGTTCCACGATCAGCCGGTAGCCCAGGCCCCGCACTGTCAGCAGCGAACGCGGCGCGGAGGGGTCGGCTTCCAGTTTTTCCCGCAGGTGGCGGATGTGGGTCATCAGGGTGTTCTCGTACCCCTGCCAGATCTCGCCGCAGACGGTCTGGCACAGCGCGCCGATGGTCACGATGCGGCCCGCGTTCTCGGCCAGTTTGCAGAACAGGGCGTATTCTTTGGCCGTCAGCTGGATGGGCTCCGCCCGGCCGGGGCGCCGGACTTCCGCCCGGTCCAGGTCCACCACGGCATCCGCCAGCCTGACGCAGCGGTTTTGTTCCGGGTAGGCACGCCGCAGGATGGCCTGCACCCGCAGAAGCAGTTCCTGGGGCAGAAAGGGCTTGACGAGGTAGTCGTCCGCCCCCTGCTCGAACCCCGCCACGCGGTCGGCGGCCTCGCCGCGGGCGGTCAGCATCAGCACCGGCACCCGGCTGACGGCCCGTACCGCGCGCAGCAGGCCGAAGCCGTCCATCTCACCGGGCAGCATCACGTCCAGGATCAGAAGGTCCGGCATTTTGCGGCGCAGGATGCCCAGCGCCCCTGCCGCGTCCGCCGCTGTGCTCACGTTTCGGTACCCCGCCTGCGCAAAGATCGTGCGGATCATCTCCAAAATGGCCGCTTCGTCGTCCACCACCAAAATCGACGCCTGCTTCACATCGGCCGCCCTCCTTCCCTGTTTTCCGTTTGTATTATACCGCAGGCGCGGCCCGCCGCCAAGGCCGTCCGCTCCGATCTCAAGGTAAATTCAAGCAAGGCTCCATCGGCGTTCAAGCTTTGCGCCCTATACTGGCCTTGTAGGAACAAGGCGGCGCAAGCCATGGACCCGAAGGAGGTTTTTATGAAGTATATCATCGAGACAAAGGGCCTTACCAAGCGCTACGGCGAACAGCACAGCGTGGCGGATCTTTCGCTGCATGTGCGGCCCGGGCGCATCTACGGGCTGCTGGGCCGCAACGGCGCGGGCAAGACCACCACCATGCGGATGCTGCTGGGCCTGACCCGCCCCAGTGCCGGGAGCATCCGCATCTTCGGCCAGCCCATGCCGGACAAAGCCCGCAGCGTCCTGCCGCGGACCGGCAGCCTGATTGAATCCCCGGGGTTTTACCCCAACCTGACCGGCAGCGAGAACCTGCGCATCTTCGCCATTCTGCGCCGTCTGCCCCAGCCGGAGCAGGCTATCCATGCCGCGCTGGACATGGTCAGCCTGCCCTACCGGGACAAAAAGCTGTTCAGCCAGTATTCCCTGGGCATGAAGCAGCGCCTGGCCATCGCGCTGGCCATCATGCACGACCCGGAACTGCTGATCCTGGACGAGCCCATCAACGGCCTGGACCCCATCGGCATCGCCGAGGTGCGGCAGTTCATCCGCAGCCTGTGCGAAGAACGGGGCAAGACCATCCTGATCTCCAGCCACATCCTTTCGGAGATCGCGCTGCTGGCCGACGACATCGGCATCATCGACCAGGGCGTGCTGCTGGAGGAGGAAAGCCTGCAGCAGCTGGAACAGAAGAACGGACGGTATCTGCATTTTACCGTTTCGGACGCCCGCGCCGCCGCCCGGCTGCTCTACACCCGGCTGGGCGTGCAGGATCTCCAGCTGGTGAACGCGCAGGAACTGACGGTCCCCGGCGACCGGCTGGACGCGGGCCGCGCGGTGGAAGCCTTCGTGCAGGCCGGGCTGACGGTCCGCGACGCCCATCTGTGCGAGGACACGCTGGAAGACTATTTCAAGCGCGTGACAGGGGGTGAAGGCATTGGCTGAACTGTTTGTGTATACCCGCTGCGAGTTTGCCAAGCTGAAGCGCAAGCCGCTGTTTCTGGTGCTGGCGGCTTCCTCGGTGCTGCTGCCGCTGGCCTTCGCCCTGTTCCTCTCCGACCCGCCGGACAGTGAAACGGCGGTGATCCAGTCGATGGCCACCATGATCCAGCTGAGCGCCTACCTGGTGCTGATCCCCGCAGTGGCGGTGCTGGCCTCGCACCTGCTGTTCGCTGAACAGGACTACGATACCATGAAAAACCTGGCCTGCGTCCCGGTGGGCCGGGGTATGCTGGCGGTCTGCAAACTGCTGGTCCTGCTGCTCTTCGCGGTGCTGTTCATGGCGGCCGGCGCGCTGGTCACGCTGTTCCTGCTGCTCTGCCAGGGATGGGAGCCAGCGGGCTACTGGCCCCTGTTCGCCGTCTGCCTGGGGCAAGGCGTGCTCATGTGGGCGGGCGCGCTGCCCTGCATCCTGCTGGTGGTGCTGCTCAACAAAAGCTACATCCTGTCGGTCATCATCACCTTTTTCTACACCATGGTCAACTACATCGTTCCCACCGCCCTGCCAGGCCTGACCGCCGTACCGCTCGGCTTCAACGCCGGGACGCTGATCCCCGGCGCGCTGAGCCTGCGGTGGTATACGCCCTTTCTGAGCCCCGGCGAACAGCCGCCGCTGGTGCAGATGATTCTGGAGCATGCGGTCAGCACACCGGCCGCCTTTGGCATCTCCGCGCTGGAAGCCGTCTTCTGGACCGCGCTGATCGCCTGGGCTTACCGGCGGCAGGAAGCCTGAAAGGAGGTCTTGATCCATGCGTATATTTCACACCGAATGGCTCAAACTGCGCCGCTGCCAGATCCTGCTGGTAGGCGTGGTCGCGCTGGCCCTCTGCCCGCTGGTGCAGTATGGCACCCAACTCATCATAGAGCCGGAACTGCGCGACCCCAACTATGATTTCACGCATCTGTGCGCCAACGTGGTCTGGGGCAACACCCAGATCTTTCTGCCCATCTCGCTGGTCATGATCGGCGGCTGGCTCATCGACCGGGAAAACGCCCAGGACACAGCCAAAAATCTGCTGACCGTTCCGCTGCGCATGCCGGCGCTGCTGGGGGCCAAGCTGCTGGTGGTCGAATGCCTGGCGCTGGCGTTCGGCCTGTACAGCTGCGCGGCGACGCTGCTGGCCGGGGCGGTCTTTGACCTGCCGGGGCTGACGCTGGAGGCCGCGCTCCCCGGTTTTGCGCAGATCGTCGCGGCGGCCTGCACCACCGGGCTGGTCTGCCTGCCGCCGGCGCTGCTGTTTGGGCAGCTGCGCGGGGCATATCTGGCCGGGTCCATCGCCACCTTTTTTCTGGGGTACAGCATCCTGTTCTTCAAAAGCGGGTTCCTGCTGTCCTTCTATCCCTTCTCCGCCGCACTGATCCTGGCGGGGTTCGATATGCAGGAATACAACGGCGCTACTACGCAGCCGCAGCCTCTGCTGTCCGCCGCAGGGCTGCTGTTCACGCTGGCCGTCACCGCCCTGCTGCTGGCATCGTCCGAACGCTGGAGCCGCCGCGCCGCCCGTCCCCGCCGGACCAAGGCAAAAAAGCGCGGCCGGCCGGCACGCCGTTGAGCCCCCGGCACTGGACAAGCCGTGCCTTCCTCTGATAAGATAGAGGCGTGAAGGAGTTGGTATCCATGGACCCCGCCATCATCCACGCCCTGGCCCGCATCACGCCGGAAGAACAGCGCCTGCGGGACGGCGAAGCGCTGGACCGCACGCTGTACGCCACCGGCCACGGCTTTGAGATCGAGGCTGCCAAACTGCTGCGGCAGGGGCAGCTGATCACCATACGCCCCCATACCCGCTTCGTGGCGTTTCCCCGCCACAGCCACGACTATGTGGAGATCATGTATATGTGTACCGGGCAGACCACCCACCTGATCGGCGGCAGCCCCGTGCATCTGCAGGCGGGGGAGCTGCTGTTTCTGAACCAGCGGGCCAGCCACGCCATCCAGCGGGCCGAGGTGGGCGACGTGGCGGTGAACTTTATCATTCTGCCGCAGTTTTTTGACTTTGCCTTTCAAATCGTGGGCACCTCCAACCTGTTGGGCCGCTTTTTGCTGGGCACGCTGAAAACCGGCAGTTCCGAGATCACCCACCTGCTCTGCCACACCGCGGACCTGCTGCCTGTGCAGAACCTGGTGGAGAGCATGGTATGGAGCCTTTTGAACAACGAACCGGGCGCCCGCCGCGCCAACCAGATGCGCATGGCCCTGCTGCTGTTGGACCTGCTGGACCACCACGACTGCATCGAGGTACAGCGGGAACCCGGCCAGGGCAGCCCGCTGGTGCTGGCCGCCCTGCGGGAGATCGAGGACGACTGCCGGGACGCCAGCCTGTCCCGCGTGGCGGAGACCTTCCATGTGTCGCTGCCCTATCTGAGCGCCCTGATCCGCCGTGCCACCGGCAGCACGTTCAAAGAACTGCTGCAGCAGAAGCGCCTCGACCGCGCGCAGCAGATGCTGCGCACCACCCCGCTGTCCGTGCAGGCCGTCGCCGAGGCGGTAGGCTACGAAACCACCAGTTACTTTTACAGCATCTATAAAAAGCAGTTCGGCATAACGCCGAAAGAATACCGGGACCGTTTGTGCAACTCCGACAAATAGCGGCCCGAATGTTAAATAAGCGCGTGATTTTATTGTAAATCACGCGCTTATTTTTTGCTTCTGCGTTCGTTATAATGAGGGTAACAAGCAGAAAGGAGAGGTGACCCCATTGATCTGTCATCTTGCCATCGACATCGGCGCATCCTCCGGCCGGCACATCCTGGGCTGGGTGGAAAACGGCCGTATGCACTTGAAAGAGGTCTATCGGTTCGAAAACCGCCTGGTCACCAAAAACGGACACCTGTGCTGGGACATGGACGCATTATGGAACAGCGTGCTGGAGGGCCTGCGCGCCTGCAGGGCCGCCGGGTACGTCCCCGCCACACTGGGCATCGACACCTGGGCCGTGGACTTTGTGCTGCTGGATGAAAACGGCGGCGTCCTTGGCGACACGGTGGCCTACCGGGACGTCCGGACCGAGGGCGAACGGGCCCGCCTGGAGCCGGTGCTGCCCTTTGCCGAGCACTACGCCCGCACCGGCATCCAGTACCAGCCCTTCAACACCGCCTATCAGCTCACCGCCCTCAAGCGGGAGCATCCCGAGCAACTGGCCGCGGCCCGGACCTTCCTGATGGTGCCGGATTACCTGAACTACAAGCTGACCGGCGTGGCCGCCAACGAATACACCAACGCTTCCACCACCGCGCTGGTGGGGGCCGAAAGCCGGAACTGGGACGATGAACTCATCGCCAGGCTGGGTCTGCCGCGGGGCATCTTCCAGCCTATCCGCATGCCGGGGCAGGTCCTCGGCCACTTTACCGCCGCGGTCCGGGAGGCGGCCGGTTTCGACTGTAGCGTGCTGCTGCCCGCCACCCACGACACCGGCTCCGCCTTTTTGGCCGTGCCCGCCCGGGACGAAAACGCGGTCTACCTTTCCAGCGGCACCTGGAGCCTGCTGGGGGTGGAGAACCCCGTCCCCATCACCAGCGCGGCCAGCGCCGCCGCCAACTTTACCAACGAGGGCGGCTACGGCGGGACCTACCGCTACCTCAAGAACATCATGGGGCTGTGGATGATCCAGAGCGTGCGGCGGGAACTGGGCGGGCAGGCCCCGGACGGCGCGCGTCCGTCCTTCCCCGAACTGATCGCCGCCGCGCAGGAGGCCGCAGATTTCCCCGGCGTCGTCTTTACCGGGGATGACCGCTTCCTCGCGCCCCGCAGCATGATCGAGGAGGTCAAAGCCGCCTGCGCCGAAGCCGGGTACCCCCGCCCCGAGACCACCGGCCAGCTCATGCAGACCATCTACAACTCGCTGGCCCGCGATTACCGCCGCGCGGTCGAAGAACTGCAGGGCCTGACCGGCAGGGCCTGCACCAGCCTGAACATCGTGGGCGGTGGCAGCCAGGACGGCCACCTGAACCAGATGACCGCCAACGCCACCGGGCTGCCGGTCTATGCAGGCCCCACCGAGGGCACCGCCCTGGGTAACCTGATGGTACAGTTCCTCGCGTCCGGCGAATATCCCGATCTGCAGGCCGCCCGGGATGCGATCAAACAGAGTTTTACGATCAAGGAGGTATTTCCCCAATGACCAAACCGTTAGTGGAGACCAAAGCCCGGGTGGGCGTGTTCGCCATTGCCCTGGGCGCGTATCTGCCCCAGTTCCCCAGCCTGGTGCCCGAATTCGAGGCCCAGTATGCCGATTTCAAAAAGACCCTCCCCGGCACGGTGGAACTTATCGACGGCGGTATCGTCACCACCAAGGAGAAAAGCCAGGAAGCAGGCGACAAGTTCCGCGCCGCCGATGTAGACCTGGTCATTCTGCAGCTTTTGACCTACGCCACCAGCTACAACATGCTGCCCGCCGTGCGGGACCTCGACGTGCCGGTGGTGCTGGTGAACGTGCAGAAACGCCGCGCCCCCGACTACGCCCACACCGACACCCCCACCTGGCTGGGCGAACTGTACGCCTGCGGCGCGGTGGGCGAGATGGTGGCCGACCTGGAACGCGCCGGAAAACGCCACGCCGTCATCACCGGCGTGGTGGAGGGCGGCGACCCCGCCGTGCAGGCCGAGATCGAAAGCTGGTGCAAGGCCGCCCAGGTGCGCCGCCGTTTCCGCGATCTGAACCTCGCCCAGATCGGCTGCCCCTACCCCGGCATGATGGATCTGTACATCGACGAGACCAACCTCTACCACCGCATGTGGCTGTACACCAAGCAGTTTGACTGGGAGAAGATGTGGGCCATCGCCGACAACATCACCGACGAGGCCGCCATCCGCGCCAAGGCCCAGGACATCCTGGACACCTTCGACATCGAGGGCGGCGGCACCATCGAAAAAGTCTGGGAGATGGCCCGGTATGTGGTCGCCTTTGAGGCCTGGGTCCGGGAGGAAAAGATCGGCTTCATCGCCTCCCACTACGACGGCTTCGCCAAAGGCAAGGCGGGCGTGCTGGATTCCATGCTGATCCCGGCGTTCTCGATGCTCATCAAGCAGGGCGTGGCCTGCGCGGTGGAGGGCGACATCAAGGTGGCCATGGCCATGTCCATCCTCAAGACCATCGCCGGCACCGGCCAGCTGTCCGAGATGTACTCCATCGACTTCGATAAGGACATCTGCATCATCGGCCATTCCGGCTCCGGCGACGCCGATATTTCCGCCAAAAAGCCCACTATGAAGATCGTGCCGGTATTTCACGGCAAGACCGGCGGCGGCTACCTGACCCAGTTCTACCCCCACCTGGGCCCCGTGACCTACCTGGGCATCACCCAGGACAGGGACGGCCGTTTCAAGTTCGTGGCGGCCGAGGGCGTCAATGAGGACGGCCCCATCTTCACCTTCGGCGACACCAACATGCGCACCCGCTTTGCCTGCGGCGCGCGGGAGTTCGTCAACCGCTGGAGCGAAGCGGGCCCCACCCACCACATGGCCGCCGCCAGCGGCCGCCACATCGACACGATTTTGAAGGTCGCCAAAATTTTCAACGTGCCGGTCGATGTGATCACGAGATAACGACCGTTTCCCCTTTGCAAAAACGTTATGGAAACATCACGAAAGGAAGGACAATCCCATGGCAATCTATGATATCGCCTGCGTCAAAGGCTTCATCCGCATGTGCAACGACGGCTGGCTGCAGGGCTGGCACGAGCGCAACGGCGGCAACCTGACCTACCGCATGACCGGGGAGGATGTGGCCGCCTGCCGCCCCTGGTTTGCCGAGCCCCCGCGGGAGTGGGTCAAGATGGGCGTCCAGGCCGCGAACCTGGCGGGAGAATATTTCATCACCACCGGCTCCGGCAAATTTTTCCGCAATGTGGAGCCCGACCCCATCCACAGCATCGGCATCGTGGAGATCAACGAGGCGGGCGACGCCTGGCGCATCGTCTGGGGCCTGGCCGACGGGGCCAAGTCGACCAGCGAATTCCCCAGCCATTTCATGAACCACAGCGTGCGCAAGGCGGCGACGGGCGGCGCCAACCGGGTCATCTACCACTGCCACGCCACCAACGTCATTGCGCTGACCTACATCCTGCCGCTGACCGACCGCGCGTTCTCCCGCGCGCTGTGGCAGAGCGCCACCGAATGCCCCGTGGTTTTTCCCGAAGGCGTGGGCGTCTGCCCCTGGATGGTGCCCGGCGGCGCGGACATCGCCATGGCTACCAGCGAGAAGATGAAGACCTACCAGGCCGCCATTTGGGCCCAGCACGGGCTGTTCGCCTCCGGCCCCGACTTCGACACCACCTTCGGCCTGGCCCACACCATCGAGAAAAGCGCCGAGATCTACGTCAAAGTCCTCTCGATGGGCGGCGGCCTGATCCGCCAGACCATCGGGGACGATGACCTGCGCGCCATCGCCCGGGATTTCGGCGTGCAGCTGAATGAAGAATTTCTCGACTGAGCCGGATCCGGCCCGCCCCACACAAAATTCATCATTGGAATGGTTGCCTTTTCGTCCGCAGCATGGTAAGCTGACAGCAGCAGCTGTTTTCCTGTCTGCGCGGAAGCAGCCCCGTCCGTCCCACACCCCTACACTATTATAAGGAGCGTATCATTATGGTAAGCCGCATCGTACTGAACACCATCTCCTACCATGGCCATGGCGCCATCGAAAACATCCTGCCTGAGCTGAACGCCCGCGGGTACAAGAAGGCGTTCGTCTGCTCGGACCCCGACCTGATCAAGTTCGGCGTCACCGGCAAAGTCACCGCCCTGCTGGACGCCGCCGCGTTCCCCTACGAGGTCTACTCCAACATCAAGGCCAACCCCACCATTGAGAACGTGCAGACCGGCGTGGCCGCCTTCAACAACTCCGGCGCCGACTGCATCATCGCCATCGGCGGCGGCTCCGCCATGGATACCGCCAAGGCCATCGGCATCATCGCCAACAACCCCGAATTCGCCGACGTGCGCAGCCTGGAGGGCGTCGCTCCCACCAAAAAGCACGCGGTGTTCACCATCGCGGTGCCCACCACCGCCGGCACCGCCGCCGAAGTCACCATCAACTACGTCATCACCGACGTGGAGAAGAAGCGCAA
>DXBF01000063.1 GCA_019116705.1 Candidatus Gemmiger avistercoris | reverse complement strand
GGCGTCGAGGCCCCCTACGAGGGCGAGGACCGCAAGGTCATTCCCAGCCCCAAGGTGGCCACCTACGACCTGAAGCCCGAGATGAGCGCCCCCGAGGTCGCCGAGGAATGCGCCCAGCGCATCGAGAGCGGCAAATACGACGTGGTGATCCTGAACTTTGCCAACTGCGACATGGTCGGCCACACCGGCGTGTTTGACGCCGCCGTCAAGGCCGTGGAGGCCGTGGACGCCGCCGTGGGCAAGGTGGTGGACGCCACCCTGAAGATGGGCGGCGTGGTCTTCCTGACCGCCGACCACGGCAACGCCGAGAAGATGAAGAACCCCGACGGCACCCCCTTCACCGCCCACACCACCAACGTGGTGCCCTTTGCGGTGATCGGCGCGGGCGACGTCAAGCTGCGCGAAGGCGGCTGCCTGGCCGACATCGCGCCCACCATGCTGCCCTATGTCGGGCTGCCTGTCCCGGCGGAGATGACCGGCAAGAGCATCATCGTCGAGTAAGCAAAACGAACACAAAGCAAAAAACCGCCGTGCCCCGTGTACGGCGGCTTTTCTGTGTGGGAAAACGGCGCACGGGCTTGTGCTTTGGCGGCGGATAGAGTATAGTGGAAAGGATCTTTCTGATTTTTTGCATCACAGGAGTTGCCCGATCATGAAAAAACTCGTCAAAGAATGTTGCCGCCGCCCGGCGGTGCTGGTGCTGCTGGCTGTGGAACTGCTGATCCTGCTGTCATCGCTGGCGGCGGCGCTGCGCCCGGTGGTCCAATATGCGTACACGCCGGACCAATGGGAAGTCATCGCGCAGCAGTCCACGGTCACCTACGATGAGGAGGGCCGCCGCGGCGTGACGCAGATGAGCGAGGGCGAACCGATCCTGCAGACCCCGGCCATGTCGCTGCCTGCGGGGCACTACCGCGTGCAGCTGGAGTACCGTTACAGGCCGGGCATGGACGCGGACGGCGTGGAACACCATGCCAGCGTCTATTTTACGGCGGGGGAGGAGATGGCCGTCAGCGGCGAACACGGTTGGGTAGACGGGAATGCCCAACAGGACACCGTTGTGCTGAACGTGGACTACGCCAGCGACACCGTGCGCCTGGTGGCCAACAACGACGGCGGCATCTTTACCATCGGGGACGTGACCATCCGCGAGGACAAGACGTTTGCCTGGGCCTGTGTGCTCGGCTGGCTGACGCTGTTCCTGCTGGCGGATCTGGCGCTGCTGCGGCTTTTGCCGGGAAGCCCGGCGGCGCTGCCGGACGCCGGCATGCGGGGCTGCCTGTGGCTGCTGGCGGGCGTGACGGTCCTGGTCTGCGTGCCGGCGCTGATGAACGGCGGCGGCGCCCAGGGGGCGGACTGGCGCTTCCACCTGTCCCGCATCGAGGGCATCGCCCAGGGGCTGCGGGAAGGGCAGTTCCCGGTACGCATCTATTCCCAGGCGAAAGACGGGTACGGGTACGCGCCCTCGCTGTTTTACGGCGAACTGTTCCTCTACTTCCCGGCGGTGCTGCGCCTGCTGGGCATGAGCGTGCAGGGGGCTTACCGCGCCTACCTGATCGCGGTGCAGGCGCTGACGGCGGGCATCTCCTTCTTCAGCTTCCGGCAGATGTTCCGCCACAACAAGACGGCGCTGCTGGGCAGTATCCTGTATATGCTGGCGCCTTACCACATCTACAACATCTACTGGCGCACGGCGGTGGGGGAATACACGGCGCTGGCGTTTCTCCCGCTGATCCCGGCGGCGCTCACGCTGCTGTACGGCCCCGCGCTGCCCGGCCGGCGGCAGGCGCGTCTGGCCTGCGGGGAACTGACAGTCGCCTTCGGGGCGCTGGTGCAGACCCATATGATCTCGCTGGAACTGGCGGCGCTGGCCTGCGGTGTTTTTTGCCTGTGGCATTTCCGGCGTACCTTCGCCTGGCCGGTGCTGCGGGTGTGGCTGGCGGCGGCGGCCCTGGTGGTGCTGCTGAACCTGTGGTTCCTGCTGCCGTTCGTCAGCATGCTGCTGGGCGGCTACAACAATATGTACGGCGGAGAGAGCTTTGCGGGCGGCCTTTCGGTGCAGAAAAACGGGCTTTGGCTTTCGGAACTGCTGACCTGGCGCGACGACCACAACAGCATCGGCGTGGTGCTGGTGGCGGGGGCCGTGGCGCTGGTCTGGTGCATGCTGACCCAGGGGGACCGCATGCCCTCCCGGGAACGCAAGGTCGGGGCCTGGGCGCTGGGCCTGGGCGCGCTGGCCTGCTGGATGAGCACCAACACCTTCCCCTGGGGGTGGGTGGGGGCGCTGCCGGGGATCGGTAAGCTGCTGCTGGCGATCCAGTTCCCCTGGCGGTATTTTTCCCTGGCTACGCTGATGCTGGTGCTGGCCTGCGTCTGCGCCGTGTCGGCGCTGCGGCGCGGGCGCTATGCGCAGCCGGTGGCGGTGCTGCTGCTGTCAGCCTCGCTGCTGGGTGTGGCGATCTTCTACCACAGCTATCTGCCCACGGTGGATACCTCCTATCTGGGGGACCGCGGCCAGATGATCTATGCGGATTACCGCGTCAGCAACATGGCCTGGTATTACGACAGCCTGTATCTGCCGGACGGTGCGGTAGAGACCCGCGACGGGTTTGAATGCAAGACGGCGGTGACGACGGTGGAGATCGCCTCGGTGGAGCAGCGGGACGGGACGACCTTCCTGCGCTGCAGCGAGGTGAATGGCGAGACCGGCTATGCGGAGCTGCCGCTGCTGTACTACCCCGGCTACACCGTGCCGGACGGCCAGGGCATCGTGTTCCGCACCGCCAACGGTATGGTGGGCGTGACGGTCCCGGCGGGCTATTCCGGCGAGATCCGGGTGGAGTTCCGGGAACCCAGGCGCTGGCTGGCCGCAGATCTGGTCAGTCTGGCAACCGCGCTGGCGCTGGCGGCGCGGCTGGCGATCCACCCGCGCCGGAAAAAGAGCGGCGGAAAACGGCGGGAACAAGCCCGCTGACAAAGGACCCGGGCGGCTGCGGCCGCCCGGGTCCTTTGTCTGTATTCGGCGGCCCCGCCTGTCACGCAGGGCTGTGACGGTCATCCTTCGGCTTTTCATCCCGGCTCCGGCGGAACCGCCGGTTGCGGGCCGGTATGCCGAGCCCGAGCAGCAGCACCAGGGGCTGCACGAGGAGCGAAAAGCCCGGGGCTCCGAATCGTTCTTGTGAGCCCTGTCTTTTATTTTATGGATGGACTTTACGGCAGGCTGCTCTCCAGCGATCAATTATACAACTTATCGTATAAATCACTCCTAGGATTACCGTAATCTATGGTACACCACGTACAGTTTTTTGTGTCGACGACCACGTAATAAAGTATCGTGCGGTAAACCGGCAATTCTGTTGAACACTTGAAGTAAAGATACCGATCATTGATGAATTGCACAATTGGTTCTACCGATGAAAAGTACCAATCGACCTCCCGCAATCTACTCCATGGAACCAGCTTTACGAACGCTGATCGCTCTTTCATCATTAGGCCAGTAAATGCAGCTGCATACAGTCTGCCGTTTCCCGTAAAAATGAACGGCACATTTTCTATCGTCACGCCATGATCGGTCAAGCATTGTGTGGGGTATCGCTCTTCGTCCTCGCGCCTTGCCTGAAGATAGTGTATGCCGTCCGATGTCACAGCAAACTTGTATGGCAATTCTGCAATTTGCTTTGGAAATCCCTTTTCAATCTGTACTGGAGGGATGCCATCCGAGAAATCCACGATGGCGATCGAGGCGGTTTCTCCATCCACATAGGCAATATACAGTTTTTGACGATCGCAGACCGCTTGACAAGGTGTGTTTTCCGCAACGATCGACCGCAAATCAAAGACAAAGAGCTTACCCTGACTGACCGCAACGGCCCAGGGATACCGTATCCGGGTTTGCTCCGTTACCGGTAATGAATCCGGCAGGTCGGTTACACCACTCTCTAATGGATACCGATTAACAGAGCGAACTTGGTCGTCAAGAGTGGCCGTGACCAGCCGGACCGTGCCGTCCTCCCCGATCCCGACGACGAGCCTTTCCAGCGCTGTGACGGCTTGCTGTTCGCTTTTTCCCATCCTATGGGAATTCGCGATCCCGATATGCAGTAGAAACAGCGATAGGGTTATGCAACTGAATATAAATATCCTTTTACTGTAAGTGTTGGTTAATATATGCCGTGGATTCTTCCAACCTTTCTTTTTGGTTTGAAAGAATCGAATGATGTCAGTCACGTTCTACACCTCTTTGCTCTGATCCGTCTGCATCCCTTTGCGCGGTGTGAAGCGGATGCCGCGGAGCGGGAACCATCAAAGGATATGGACCGGCGCTCCGACTGTAAACAGGCAGGCATCGGCGCCAGCCCCCAACAAAATGTTTGATCCGTTGACGCTGTGAAGAAAAGGAGAGCGGATCAGGCGCCTGCCAGCGGCGCCAGCAGGGCGGCTGCTACATAGAGCAGGTACAACGCCAGGCAGGCCGCGCCCTGCCAGCGGTACAGGCGGCGGCGCAGCAGCGGGGGCAGCAGCAGGATCAGGGCGATGGCAACGCAGACGGGTAGGTCATAGTGCCGGAACTGGGAGCCGAAGGGCAGGCGGCGGCGGTACATCAGGCTGGAGATTGGCAGCGCCAGCGTCAGGTTCAGGATCGCGCTGTTCAGGAGCTGCATCGGCAGGGTCTGGGGCGGGAAATAACGGCAGCGGGTGGCAAAGCGCTTCCAGACCGATCCGAAAGGATGATCCAGCGCGTCGGCCAGCAGCGGCAGGCAAAAACCAAAACTGATGAGGGTGGCGGCCCACAGCGCCTGAATGGTGCCGGTGACGTTGGCCAAGGTGGCGGCGCTGTACACCAGCGCCTGCGCCCCGAAGGCCAGCAGCGCCAGCCCGGCGATGACGCCGGTCAGGTTTTTCAGCGCGTTGACGATGTTCATTACGGGAAAAGCCATCGTGTGGGCGGTGTATCCGTAAGCGTCGGGGCCTGCATCCTGCAGGCCGCCGGGGGCGGCCGCGGTGGTCACGATCTCGCTGCCCTCGGCGTAGCTGTAGTGATGCTGGTAGACGATGCTGGTCATCACGAATACCACGAACAGAAACATCAGCAGGCCGGTGCCGGTATAACTCAGGGTGCCGTCCCGCACAAAGACCATCAGGACGCCGCAGGCAGCCAGCAGCAGCAGGCATTTGCGGCAGAATTCCTGGCGGTCCACCGAAGGCCGGCGCCGGGGGTTGAGCAGGCAGACGGCCAGCGCCAGCCCCAGGTTGGCCACCGAACCGGCCAGCGCGGTGCCTACTGCCAGCGAAGTGACCGACATGCCCGCGGCCAGAAAGGCCAGCATCAACTGGGGCAGGGCCAGACAGAAGGGCACCACGGTGCCGCCCACCACCCACATGGGCAGGCCACACAGCGCACAGCACCAGGTGGTGCAGCGGCCGGACAGGCGGCTGCCCACGGCGGTCAGCACCAGGCCGAGGCCGTAGATCAGAAATGTCAGCAACAAAACCCACATGATAACTACCGAAAAAGGGCAGCGCACCGCGCTGCCCTCAGATTGTCAAACAGGGAGATCCGGCGGCAGACCGTGTGCAAAGCCGGCGCCACGAACTGCCCCTCTTTGAAGCGTACGGCGCTTGCTCAGTAGGCGATGCCCCAGACGACCATCTTTTTGGCGGGCTTGCCGCAGACCGGGCAGATGTCGCTCAGGTGCTCCTGCTCGAACGGCATGCAGCGGCTGGACAGGCCGGCCTGCTCCTTCATGGCTTCCTCGCAGGCCAGATCACCGCACCACATGGTCTTGATGAACCCGGTGGAAGCGGCGGCTTTCTGCTTGACTTCCTCCATGGTAACGGCGCTGGTCGTGCGGGCTTCGCGGTTCTTCAGCGCACGGTCGTACAGGTCTTTGGCCAGCGCATCCAGCGCGGCCGGGATCGCCGTGACCAGGTCCTCGAACTTGACGAACTGCTTTTCCCGGTTGTCGCGGCGCACCAGTACGCACTGGCCCTGCTCAATGTCGCGGGGGCCGATCTCCAGACGGATCGGAACGCCCTTCATTTCCCATTGGGCGAACTTCCAGCCGGGCTGTTTGTCGCTGTCGTCCAGCTTGACGCGGACGATGCCTTTGAGCTGGCCGGCCAGTTCGCGGCACTTTTCCAACACGCCGGGTTTGTGGGCGGCCACCGGCACGATGACCACCTGCACCGGCGCGATGGCGGGCGGCAGGATCAGGCCGTCGTCGTCGCCGTGAGTCATGATGATGGCGCCGATCAGGCGGCTGGACGCGCCCCAGCTGGTCTGGAAGGGGTATTGCAGGGTGTTGTCACGCCCGGCAAAGGTCACGTCGTAGGCACGGCTGAACTTGTCCCCGAAATAGTGGCTGGTGCCGCTCTGCAGGGCCTTGCCGTCCTTCATCATGGCCTCGATGGTATACGTGGCTTCAGCGCCGGCAAATTTCTCCTTGTCGGTTTTGCGGCCTTTCAGCACGGGAATGCACAGGTCATGTTCACAAAAATCCGCGTAGCAGTTCAGCTGCTGCTCGGTCTCGGCCATGGCTTCTTCCGCCGTCTCGTGGATGGTGTGGCCTTCCTGCCACCAGAATTCCCGCGTGCGCAGGAAGGGACGGGTGGACTTTTCCCACCGCACCACGCTGCACCACTGGTTGTACAGCATCGGCAGGTCACGGTAACTGTGCAGCACATGGGCGAAGTGGTCGCTGAACAGCGTCTCGCTGGTGGGGCGCACCGCCAGACGTTCCTCCAGCGGTTCGCTGCCGCCCGCGGTGACCCAGGCGACTTCGGGGGCAAAGCCCTCCACCAGTTCGGCCTCTTTTTTCAGCAGGCTTTCCGGCATCAGCATGGGCATGGCCACATTCTCGTGGCCGGTGGCCTTGAAACGCGCGTCCAGATCCTTCTGGATATTCTCCCAGATCGCATAGCCGTAGGGGCGCAGCACCACAAAACCCTTCACGCTGGAATATTCCACCAGTTCGGCTTTGGTGCAGATGTCGGTATACCACTGGGCGAAGTCGACCTCCTGCGCGGTGATCGCTTCGACCATTTTTTTCTTATCGCTTGCCATGTCTACTCCTTCACATCATACGGCAGAAATTACAGCCGCTCCTCCAGATAATTGACCACATCGCCGACGGTGTGGAAGTTCTCGATCTCCTCGTCGGGGATCTCCACGTTGAATTCGTCGGACAGGGTGGTGATCATGTCGATGACGTCGAGGCTGTCCGCGCCGAAATCATTGACGATGTCGCTCTCGGGGGTGATCTTTTCGGGATCGACTTCCAGCTGGTCGGCCAGGTAATCGCGGATACGCGCAAAAACTTCGGAATCCATAGTGTATCTCCTTTAGTAAACAGATATTCATTAAATATATAGCCTATCTGTCAAAAGATGTCAAGAGGAGCCGTGCAAAAAGCGCCGGGCATTCCGTGCTGGGGCGCCCGGGCGCGGCATACACTGGTCGGGGGAGGGATAGTATGAGACTGTCATTTACGAAGATGCAGGCTGCGGGCAACGACTATATTTATCTCGACTGCCGGACGCAGGGCCTGCCGCCCCGCGCGGCAGAACTGGCGCGCGGGCTGTCCCGGCGGCGTGTTTCGGTGGGGGCCGACGGGCTGATCTGCATTGCGCCGCCCCGTCTGGCCGACGCGGACGGCACGATGGTCATGTACAACGCGGACGGCAGCCCCGGCGCCATGTGCGGCAACGGCGTGCGCTGTGTGGCGGAATACCTGTATGAGCACGGCCTGCAAAAAGACCGCATCGAACTGGATACCTGCGGCGCGGGACGCAAGACGCTGTACCGTTTGGGGCCGCATCTGTGGCGGGCGGGGATGGGACGGTTTTCCACCCGGGCGGAGGATGTGCCCGTGGCGGGGTTCGGCGCAGGGCCGCTGCCGGATCTGCCGCTGGTGGCCGGAGGCCGCCAATGGCAGGTCGTCTGCCTGAGCATGGGCAATCCCCACTGTGTGGTGCCATGCCGGGAAACGCCGCCCACCGGCGCGCAGCTGGCGGCATGGGGACGGGCGTTGGCGGAACATCCGGCTTTCCCTGAGGGGGCCAATGTGGAATTTGTGCGGCAGGAAGGCCCGTGCGCCCTGGCGATGACGGTGTGGGAGCGGGGCAGCGGGGCCACGCAGGCCTGCGGTACCGGCGCCTGTGCGGCGGCTGCGGCGTTCGTGCTGCGCGGGGCCTGCCCGCGGCAGGCGGAGATCGAAGTCGCCCAGCCCGGCGGGACGCTGCAGGTGCAGGTGCTGGCGGACGACACCGTCCTGCTGACCGGCCCGGCGCTGACGGTATTTGAAGGAACGGTGGAAATTTGAACGCTCTTGCGCCTTTACAGAAGATAGGGCGGTTGCTATAATGAAACAAGATTTTGAAATGCAAGAAAGGAAAGTCCGACATGCTGCAACGAAAACTGAAGGCGGCGCTGGCAGTCCCGGGGGAGAAGCGGAGCGACCGCTTTTTCCGGCTGTTCCCGTGGGTCTGGCTGGCGGCAGCCTATTGTGTTACGATGCTGGTGCTGTGCCTGTATGGCCGCAACTATATCGACAGCGATATGGCCAGCGATATGGTCCTGGCGGAACTGCTCAACCAGGAAGGCGGGGTCCTGTCCACCCAGTGGTGGTATTCTACCGAACTGAACGTTTTTTGCGAACAACTCGTCTACCGGCTGGGCCTGGCGCTGTTCCCCGGGGACTGGTATGCGGCGCGCATGGTGGGGCAGGCGTTCCTGCTGCTTTTGCTGATCCTGTCTTACCTGTACGTCGGCCATGGCCTGCGCCTGAAAAACTGCGGCGCCTGGGGGGCGGCAGCGCTGGCGTGCCCGTTTGGCCTTTGGTATTGGTGGTACGGCCCCTTCGGCGGGTTTTATTTCCCCTACATGATTCTGCTTCTGCTCGGCTTTGGGAGTATGCTCCATCTGCTGCGCCCGGCAGGAAAGCGCTGCCGCATCCTGCAATGGGGGTTTCTGCTTCTGGTAACGGGGGCTTCCGGATTGAACGGTCTGAAAGGCCTTATGGGATTCTTTGTGCCGATGGCATTGACGGCCTGTCTGGCGCTGGGGCTGCAATGGCATTTGGAGCCGGAAAAACGCCCGCGGCGGGAGTCGCGCCTGCTGGTGATGGCAGTGCTCTCCCTCATTGTCGCAAGCGCCGCCTACGTTTTTAACAGCGTCTTCCTGACGGCGACCCATCAATACTCCAACTATAACGACCGCCTGTGGGGAAGCATGAATCTGGAGACGCTGCTCAACAAGTGGATGGATTTTTTGTCGCTCTTCGGCTACCCGGTGGATTCTTTCCTGCAAGGGGAAGTGGAACTCTTTTCCCTGCAGGGGATTCTTGGCGCGTTTGGATTGCTCACGGCGGGCGCCATTGTATTTTCGCTGGTCCGGCTGCTGTGGCGCTGGAAAGAACTGGACCCGGTCCAGCGTTTGGCTCCGCTGCTGCTTTTTTCGGTTTGTATCGTGCAGGGCGTGGTTTTTGCCTGGACGGGAGATGTCTTTTCGGCAAACGCGTCCTACTGGCTCACACCCATGCCGCTGGTATTTTTTGTCCTGCAGCTGGAAGGGGAGACAGAGCACTTCCGCATCCCGCATGCCCGCAGGGCGGCGGCGCTGGCCTTCTGCGTGTGTATCGTGGCTACCAGCGTTTCGTCAGGAATGCGCTTTTTCACCAGCGGTTACCGCACCAACCCCCACCTCGCCGAAGTCTGCAGCTGGCTGGAGGGCGAGGGCTACACCCAGGGGTATGCCTCTTTCTGGAACGGCAACGTGCTTACCGAGTGGTCGAACGGCCAGATCGAAGTGTGGGTCAGCAATGATTTCAATACGCTGAAACCCTATCAATGGCTGCAGAAGACCAGCCACGCCCAGCCGCCGGAAGGCCCGGTGTTCCTGCTGACTACCATGGAAGAACTGAACGGCATGAACCTTACGCAGCTGTACTGGTGGTCCGACGTGGTCTACGAGGACGGCGAAGAGATCGAGGACCGCAGCAAGCGCTATGTGGTGATGTCCTATGAAAGTTATGCCGACCTGCAGGCGGCGGTGGCCGGCGCCCAGTCCTGGGAGGCAGAAGGGCGGGAATAAACGCACTGCCGGAATCTTCCCTTGCGCCGCCGGTCAAATTGTGGTACGATTACTGTAATGGATAAGTATACATATGAGGGGGATCGTTATGCAGATCAATCCGCATTATGCTGAACTGAATGAGAGTTATCTCTTCAGCACCATCGCCCACAAAGTGGCCGATTACCAGAAGGCCCATCCCGACGCCGACCTGATCCGGCTGGGCATCGGGGACGTGACGCTGCCGCTGGCAAAGTCGGTGGTGGAAGCCATGGGCAAGGCGGTGGAAGAACAGGGCCACAAGGAGACTTTCCACGGTTATATCCCCAGCGAACAGGGGTATGAGTTCCTGCGGGAAGCCATCCGCAAATACTATGCCGAACGCGGCGTGACGCTTTCCCTGTCGGAAATTTTCATCTCGGACGGCGCCAAGAGCGATCTGGGCAACCTGCTGGACCTGTTCAGCGCGGACAACACCGTGCTGGTGCCCGACCCGGTCTACCCCGTCTACGTGGACGACAATGTGATGGCGGGCCGTAAGATCCTGTACCTGGCCGCCACGGCGGAGAACGGCTTCCTGCCCATGCCGCAGGAAGCCCCCGACGCCGACATCGTCTACATCTGCAGCCCCAACAACCCCACCGGCGCGGCCTATACGGTGGAACAGCTGCAGGCGTGGGTGGAGTGGGCAAAGGCCCGGGACGCCGTGATTCTGTACGACGCCGCCTATGAGTGCTTTGTTTCCCAGCCCGGTCTGGCCCGCAGCATCTACGAGGTGCCGGGCGCCGGGGAAGTGGCCATCGAGGTGTGCAGCTTCTCCAAGATCGCAGGTTTCACCGGCACCCGCTGCGGTTATACCATCGTGCCGCAGGCGCTGGTGCGCGGCGGCCAGAGCCTGAACAAGATGTGGCTGCGCCGCCAGACCACCAAATTCAACGGCGTGGCCTATATCGTGCAGCGCGGCGCCGAGGCGGTCTTTTCCGAGGAAGGCATGGCCGAGATCCAGCAGAATCTGGACTACTACCGCCGCAACGCGGCCGTGATCGCCCAGGCGCTGGACGAGGCGGGCGTGTGGTACTGCGGCGGCAAGAACAGCCCCTATATCTGGCTGCGCTGCCCCGGTGGCATGGGCAGCTGGGAGTTCTTCGACTGGCTGCTGGACACTGCCCGCGTGGTGGGCACCCCCGGCGAGGGCTTCGGCCCCTGCGGCAAGGGATATTTCCGCCTGACGGCCTTCGGCGATGCCGCGCGCACCCGTGAGGCGGCCGAGCGCATCAAGGCGGCGCTGGCAAAGCTGTGAACCCAAAAGGAGGGATCGCCATGAAACCGAATGAAGAGATCATGAATTTTCTGAAAGAAAACCCCACCTTCTATCTGGCAACGGTGGACGGCTATCTGCCGCGGGTGCGCCCGCTGGGGTTCGCCATGTGGTACAACGGCCACCTGTGCCTGGCCATCGGCAAGCACAAGGCGGCCTATAAACAGCTGCTGGACAACACCAACCTGGAACTCTGCGCCGCCAACGACCGCGGCGAGTGGCTGCGCGTGCAGGGCACCGCCAACTTTGACAACACCCCCGAGGCGCAGGAGGCAGCCTTCAAGGTCATGCCCCAGCTGGAAGACCTGTACAACGAGGAGACCGGCAACAAACTGGGCATCGTCTACCTGGATCATCTTTCCGCCAAGCTGTTCTCGATGTCGGGGACGGTCAAGGACATCATGAATTACTGAGTTTCCGATATAGCGGCGGGGCCTTGCGGGGCTCCGCTTTTTTTGTGAAAAAACAGGAAAAAGCTGTAACGTCCGGCGGTTTTCTGCGTCTTATGAGTACAGCCGGTTGAAAAATGCGGGAAAGGAGGGCGTGGCGGTGCGGAAAGACGACTTTGAACAGGTCTATGCCCGGTATTACAAAGCGGTCTATGCCTACCTGATGACCCTGTGCCATGACAGCGAACTGGCCGCCGACCTGGCGCAGGAAACATTTTATAAAGCCCTGCGCGGCATCGGCCGCTTCCAGGGGGAATGCCCGGTGAATGTGTGGCTGTGCAGCATCGCCAAGCACGCGCTGGCGGACCATTACCGCCGCCATAAACGGGAAGCCCCGCTGCCGGAAACGCCGCCCGACCCGCCCGACCGCGACCCGCTGCCCGGGGAAAAGCTGGAACAGCGCCAGGGGGCGCTGACCCTGCACCGGGCGCTGCACGCCCTGCCGGAACCCTACCGGGAGGTGTTCTGGCTGCGGGTCTACGGCGAACTGACCTTTGCCGAGATCGGCGCGCTGCACGAAAAGACCGAAAGCTGGGCCCGGGTGACCTACTACCGGGCCCGTGCGAAACTAAAGGAGGCTTTGCCATGAAACTGCCCTGCTATCTGGTGCGGGACCTGCTGCCGCTGTATAAGGACCAGGTGTGCGAGCCGGACACCGCCGCCGCCGTGAAGGAACATCTGGAAGAATGTGCGGACTGCCGCGCCCTTTGGGAAAAAATGCAGGGGATCGCCCCGGAGGAAAAAGAACTGGAATCTGCCAAGGCCCAGGAACAGGCCGCCGCGCTGCGGCGGGTCCGGCGTACCCATAGAAAGAAAAGGGTCTTGACCGCGCTGGCGGCAGCCGCTGTTACCGCGGCGGTCGGCTGCGCGGGGCTGGGGTTGTATGCCTACGCCAAGGGAAACTTCCGTGACTATGACGCGGATGCGATCCTGGGTGTGGAATATGAAACGCTCTCAGAAAGCTGGCGGATCCAGGGGGAAGGCATCGTGCTGCATCTGGACCCGGCCGAGTACGCCACCATGTACTGGGTCGGAATGGCGGAAACAGAAGAAGGGCCGGCGCTGGTCTTTTCGGTGTGCCGGTCCCTGTGGGATTCCTGGGCGCATACCCAGTGGGAGGGTCACGGGCCGGGTGCCCCCTATGAGGTGCCTCTATACACGGCGGCCATAGACGGGCAGGCGGCGCTGGACCGCCTGACGGCTGTCTACTATCTACCGTACAGTCAGTTTGAGCCGTGGGAAGATTCCGGCAGCCGGACCCTGCCCGAAGGAGCCGAACTGCTGTGGCAGCGGGACGACGCTGCCGCCCCGGCCGCACCCTGACCCAAACCGCCCCACAGCCCTATACAACACCACAGCCCCTGCCTGCGCATTCCGCGCGGGCAGGGGCTGTTCATTTGGGAGCATGTTGGCAGGGCGTTCACACGCCGTGCTGGGGGTTGAGGATGGTGCGCCAGTCCAGGTCGCCGTGTTCCAGGCCGTGGATCAGCACCTCCGCGGTGGCGATGTTGGTGGCCACCGGAATGTTATGTACGTCACAGATGCGCAGCAGATTCATCTCGTTGGGTTCGCCGGGTTTGGCGGTGATGGGGTCCCGGAAAAACAGCAGCATGTCCACTTCATCGCAGGCAATGCGGGCCATGATCTGCTGGTCGCCGCCGTGGCCGCCGGGCAGGAACTTCTGCACCGCAAGGCCGGCGTTTTCTTCCACAAGGCGTCCCGTCGTACCTGTTGCGATCAGCCTGTGCTGCGACAGGATATGCCGATAGGCGGTGCAAAACTGTACCATCAGCTCCTTTTTGGCGTCGTGAGCCACCAGGGCGATTATCATAATGCTACACCATCCTTCTCAAGCGTTACAAGGTAAGCGGAACACGCTGCCCACACAGCCGCCGGGCCATAGCCTGCCCGGCGGTCACAGCCGGGTCATGGGCCGGCGGAACGGTACCCTGCGCCCCGGCCTGCTGCAATTCCCGGCTTTCGGGGATCACGGCCAGCAGCTGGGCACCGACGGTGTCGATGCATTCGTCCAGATCAAAAACGGCGGCCCGTTTGCCGAAACTCTCCCGCGTGATGCGGTTCATCACAAGCCGAACGGCGCTCTGGGGACGCCCGCCGCGCAGCAGGCGGTCGGCTACGATGCGCCCGTCACGCAGGGCCACCGGGTCCGGAGTCAGCACGATCAGGGCGGTGTCGGCCACCGTGGCAGCCGCAGCAAACGGCGCGCCCATCCCGGCGGCGGTGTCCAGCAGGATAAAATCAAAATACGGGCGCATCGCCGCCAGCAGCCGCCCCAGCGGGGCGGCTTCCACATCCCCGCCTTCATAGGGGGCGCTGATGACAGAAAGCCCGGGGTACAGCGGGCTGGGGACGATGGCCTTGCTGCCCTCGCACCGCCCGCACAGAACGTCTTCAATATCGTACACAGTGCGCCCGTAGACGCCTGCGATGATATCCACGCTCCGCAGGCCGGAGTCCAATTCGATCAACAGTACTTTGCGCCCCAGCCGCGCAAGGCCGGCGCCCAGCAGAACGGAAACCGTGCTCTTGCCGGTCCCCCCTTTGCCGGAACAGATCATACAACATTGCGCGTTCAAGGGCGAGCCTCCTGTAATTGCGGCCGCACAGCACCGCGACACTATCTCATTTGTATTGTAACACACTTTGCACAAGGCGGCAACTGACTTTTTCACAGAAAAAGCGGACGCATTTTTGAACGTTTTAACAACATACTGTCTAGACCCTTGTGTAAATTCCGTTCATCAACGAAGGGGGCTTCAACCGAAGCAGGCGTCCAGCACCGCGCGCAGAATGGGGGCGGCGTTGGCGCCGCCTCCGCCGTATTCCAGCACCACCGATACGGCGATCTGCGGGTCGTCGGCGGGGGCGTAGCCGATCAGCACCGAGTTGGTATAGTAACCGCCGCCGGGCATCTGTTCGGCGCGCTGGGGGCTGCCGGTTTTGGCGGCGCACGGCACCGGGGCTTCCCGCAGCACGCGGGTGCTCCGGGCCATGCGCACCATACCGTCGCGGATGGGCCCGAATACGCTCTCGCCGCCCGCTACCGCCGTAAACTGCGGCGCGTACTGCCACGCGGTCTGCCCGGTGGCCGGGTCGGCGGCATGGCTGGCAAAATGCAGGGTGGGGCGCTGCCCGCCGGTAGCCAGCGTGGCGGCATAGACGGCCAGCTGCGCCGGGGTCACCGCCGTGTTGCCCTGGCCGATGGCGGCCATCAGCGTCAGGCCGGACTGGTAATTGCTGTCGCTGGACCAGGTCAGCCGCCCGGAAGCTTCGCCGGTCTCCACGCCGGTGGGGCCGGCCAGTCCCAGCTGACGGGCCATGGCGCTGAAAACATCCACGCCCAGGCGGCGGCCGGTATCGTAGAAAAAGATGTTGCAGCTGTACTGCAGCGCCGTGCGCAGATCCACCGGTCCGGCGTGGCGGTCCTGCAGGCAGCGCGGCTGGTAGCCGCTGTAATACAGGTAACGCCCGGTGCAGTTCACGGTGTCGTCGGGGTCGATGCCGGCAGCCAGCGCGGCGGCGGCTACCGCAGGCTTGAAGGCGGACCCCGGTGCGTACAGCCCCTGAAAAGCGCGGTCCAGCAGCGGTGCGGCGGGGTCGGCGGCCAGTGCGGCGTAATCCGCCCGGTAGCCGTTCAGGTCGTAACCGGGCCAGTTGGCGGCGGCCAGGATGCCGCCGGTCCTTACGTCCACCACCACGGCGGCCCCGGCGCATGCCTCCCGCCCTGCGCCCGCTGCGGCAGTGGCCTGCAGGGTCTGGATCTGGCTTTGCAGCGCCCGCTGCAGGGTGGCCTGCAGCCCGGCGTCCAGCGTCAGTACCAGCGTGGAACCGGGCTGCACGGGGGTCAGCTGGTAGGTCTGGCGTACCGCGCCGTCCAGCCCGGCGTTGACCAGCAGGCGCCCGTCCTGCCCGCGCAGCAGGCTGTCATAGGCCTTTTCCAGCCCGCTCTGGCCCAGGATGCTGTCCATCGGAAGGCCCCGGGCCTGCACGTCGGGCCACTGTTCGGCGGTCACCGGCCCGGTAAAGCCCAGCGCATGGGGCAGCAGCGTGCCGTTGGGCCAGATGCGTTCCCCGCGGGCGTCCAGCCGTACCGCGCCGCTCTGTACCAGTCCGGCCCGGTAGAGGGCGGCGATGGTCTCGCTGCCGATCTCCTTCTGTACCAGCAGTTCCCCGGCCGAAACGGCAGAACAAAAGGCGGCAAGTTGTGTTTCCACATCCTTGCCGCCCGTCAGTTCTTCAAGGGTCTGTACGGTCTCCTGCATCCGGGTGCCCGGTGGCGCCGGGACCCGCAGGTAAAGGTCATATACGGTGGTGTCCCGCGCCAGCACGGTCCCGCTGCGGTCGGTGATGGCCCCGCGCGCCGCGTGCTGTTCCACGGTGTAGCTGGCCGAACTGGCCTGGGCCGCTTTCTCGGCATAGTGGTCCGCCATGACGAACTGCATCCAGGCAAGCCGCCCGAAAAAGAGCACAAACACCACACAGCACACCACCAGCAGCGCCATGATGCGCCCCTGGCGGCGCGGCGGCTCCCCGCTGCGTCTGGCCATGGCAGGCCACCTCCTTTCTCCATGATTCTAGTATAGGCGATTCCTGTCGAAATAGCAATCAATATTTTACAAAAAAGATCGTACTGCCCAAATCGGCTGTGTCCGTCAGGCGGGCTTCGGCGGTCAGGCCGCTGCCGTCGGCCCGGGGCGCTTCGGCCAGCGTGCCCAGCCAGTAGCCGCCCGGTGTGGTGACCGCCGTCCCGGCGGCCAGGCCGCAGTCCGCGGGCAGCCCGGTCAGCCGCCAGCCGCCGCTGCGGTCCAGCAGTCCGGCAAAAGCCCCGGCCAGCCCGGCGCAGGGGTCCTCCTCCGTCCCCGCCAGCGCCGCCAGACAGGTATCGTTGCCGTAGCAGCGCACCACCCGTCCGGCATAGCGCCCCTGGGGGTCCAGCAGGGGAGCGCCGGCCCCGGCGGTGCAGGCCAGCGTGAGGGCGCCGCCCCGGCGGGCTACCACCCGCGCGGGCTGCCAGCGCCCCGCGGGAAGGCCTGCGCCCACCAGACTGCGCAGGGCCTCGTTTTCGGCCAGGGCGTCGGCGGAACGGGCCAGCTGCTCATGCAGCGCGGCGTTCTGCTGCCGCAAATCCGCCAGCTCCGCAGTATAGCGGGGGAGCAGCAGATCCCCCAGCGCGCCCTGCATGCGGGCCAGTCCGGCGGGGGCGGCGGCCGCCAGCCGGGGCAGGGCCAGCCACAGCGCAAGCAGCAGCGGCAGCGCCAGCAGCCGGCGCCAGCGCCGCCGGGGACGCGCCAGATCCAGACCGCGATGCATGCGATCACCTCCCGCTTTACAATATGCCTTGCAGGGGGGCTGTAGACTTTGCTATAATACCCGCAGGAGGGACAACGGGATGAACTACCAACTGCTTCTTTTGGATATAGACGGCACCCTGCGGCCGGAGGGCTGCGCGCAGGTCCCGCGGGAGAACGCCGAGGCGGTGTGCGCGGTCCAGCGCGCCGGGGTGCGCATCGCCATCGCCACCGGGCGGGGCCGTACCGGCATCGGCAAAGGGCTGCTGCGGTCCATCCGGCCGGACTACTGGCTCTGCGCCGGGGGCGCCCAGCTGCTGGACCGGCAGGGGAACGACCTGGAGATCCACCGCTTCACGCCGGAGGAGATGTACGCCCTGGTGGATTTTTTTGAGGACTACGAACTGCCCCTGCGCTTCACGTTCCACGACGCCAACTATGCTTACACCGGCTACGAAACCTTTATCCGGCGGGAAAAAGCCAAAAACCTGAACAACAACATCCGGGACGGGGAAGACCAGGACCACCATCTGGTGGAGATGCCCTTCGGGGCCTTCGGCTTTGCGCCCCGGGACCGGGCCGAGGCATTCCGGCAAAAGTACGGCTACCTGGGGCTGCATTTCCTCTACTCCTACCCCGGCAGCGACGGGTGTGATATTTTGAAAAAAGGCATCGACAAGGGCTACGGCCTGCGGGCGCTGGCCCGGCTGGCAGGGCTGGACCCCGCCGCCTGCGTGGCGGTGGGCGACGGCGACAACGACGCCGCCATGCTGCAGGCCGCGGGCCTGGGGGTGGCTATGGGCAACGCCAGCGCCGCCGCCAAAGCGGCCGCAGGGCAGATCGGGCCCGATGCGGCGCCCTGCGGTGTGGCGCAGCTGTGCCGGCAACTCTGGCCGGAGGCGTTCTGAGATGGCGGAAAAAGCAGCGTACACCCATGTGGGCCCCGGCCTGCCGCCGCTGCACGGCGCGCGGGCGAACGCGCTGATCCTGGGCAGCTTCCCCAGCCCCAAAAGCCGGGAACAGGGCTTTTTCTACGGCCACCCCCAGAACCGCTTCTGGCCGCTGATGGCGGCGCTCACCGGCGAACCGGCCCCGGACTGGGCCGACCTGGAAGCCAAGAAGGCCATCATCCTGCGCCACGGGCTGGCGGTGTGGGATACCATCGGCGCCTGCGACATCCGCGGCGCGTCGGACGCGTCCATCCGCAATGTGGAGCCCAACGACGTGGCCGCCCTGGTACGCAGGCTGGGCGTGCGTGCGGTCTTTTGCAACGGGGCGGCTTCGGGCCGGGTCTATGCCCGCTACGCCCTGCCCCAAACGGGCCTGCCCGCCACCGTGCTGCCCAGTACCAGCCCCGCCAACGCCGCCTGGACGATGGAAAAGCTGCGGGCCGCCTGGGGCGCGGCACTGGGCCCGTTTTTACAACTGGACAGTTGAAAGCGGCGGCCTTTTGGTCTATAATAAGTTGTATATCATCATGATCGGTGCAGGAGGGTACACGCCATGAGCAAATGGGAGGAAAAGCAGGTCCGCCCGGTCCTGCCGCTGTATCTGGCGGCCCTTGCCTGGCCGCTGGCGTCGCTGGTGTTCCCGCCGTACACGCTGGTCAACCTGGCGCTGGCGGCGGCGTGCAGTGCGGCGGTCTACGCCGCGGCGCGGCATTTCTGCCCCATGCGGGTGGTGCGCACGCTGGTGCCCTACGCCACCGGCAGCGAGGATGTGGACGCACTGCTTGGCGGCATCGACCAAAATCTGGAGGCGCTGCACAAGCTCAACGACGCCATCCCGGACCAGCAGCTTTCCCGCGCGCTGGACCGCATGGAGAAAGCGGGCCGCGGGATCGCCGCCGTGGTGGAAAACGAGCCGGACAAGGCGCGCCAGATCGACCGTTTCGCCCGGTACTATCTGCCGGAAGTGGTCAAGCTGATGGGCGCGTATGTGGAACTGGAAAAAAACGGCGTCCGGGGCGAGAACGCCGCGCGGATCGTCGCGGAACTGCGCGCCAATGCCGAAACGACGGCTGCCGCCTTTGAAAATCAGCTGGACGCGCTGTACAGCGCCGAAGCGCTGGAACTTTCCACAGACATCGAGGTGCTGGACAGTATTCTGAAAAGCCAGAACCTGACAAAATAAACCGGAACGAGCAAGAAAGGATGGACCCCTATGGCTGATCTGAACAAGGAACTGGATCTGAACGTGCCCGCCGCCCCCTCGCTGACGTTGGATGCGGCGCCCACCCTGACGCTGGACCCCGCCGCGGATGAGCAGGTGGTGGAAGAAGTCAAGAAGGCGGAACCCGTCAAGGTGGAGGATACGCCCCTGAGCCCTGAAGAGCAGAAGATGGTGGACGATTTTGCCGAGAAGATCGACATCACCAATTCCCAGATGGTGCTGCAGTACGGCGCGGCCAGCCAGAAAAAACTCAGCGACTTTTCCGAGACGGCGCTCTCCCGCGTCAAGACCAAGGACATGGGGGAGACCGGCGAACTTATCACCGGCCTGATCTCGGAACTGCAGGGGTTCGACGCCAACGCCGAGCAGCCCAAGGGGATCTTCGGCTTTTTCAAAAAGGTGGGCAACAACCTGGACCAGCTCAAGACCAAGTATGAAAATGCCGACAAAAATGTGGAACGCATCCGCGCCCAGCTGGAGGACCACCAGGTGGTGCTGATGAAAGACATCACCATGCTGGACAAGATGTACCAGCTGAACCTGGTCTACTTCAAGGAACTGACCATGTATATCCTGGCGGGGCGCAAGAAACTGGAAGCGGTGCGCGGCGGCGAACTCAAGGCCGCCCAGGACAAGGCCCGGCGCACCCAGCTGCCCGAGGACGCCCAGGCGGCCCGGGATCTGGCCGATCTGTGCGACCGCTTTGAGAAGAAACTGTACGATCTGGAACTGACCCGCAACATCTCGATCCAGATGGGGCCCCAGATCCGCCTGATCCAGTCCAACGACACGATGATGGCCGAGAAGATCCAGACCACCATCGTCAACACCATCCCGCTGTGGAAGAACCAGATGGTGCTGGCCCTGGGCATCGCCCACAGCCAGGAGGCCATGAAGGCTGAACGCGCCGTCACCGACGCTACCAACGATCTGCTGCGGCGCAACGCGGCCACCCTCAAGCAGGGGACCATCGACATCGCCAAGGAATCCGAGCGGGGCATCGTGGACATCGAGACGCTCAAGGAGACCAACAAACAGCTGATCGAAACGCTGGACGAACTCAACAAGATCCGGGCCGACGGCAAGGCCAAGCGCGCCAACGCCGAGCAGGAACTGGGCCGCATCGAAGGCGAACTGCGCGCCAAACTGCTGGAGATCAACGCCTGACGCTGACCGGCCGGATACAACCGGGGAACTGCCATGCAACTGGAACAACAGGAAACTTTCACGATCCACGGCCCCCAGCTGGAAGTGCTGGGCCGGGTGGAATCCAAACTGCCGCCGCCCGCCAGAAAGCGGCCGGTGGCGGCGCTGGCCCTTGCGGTGCTGGCGCTGGCGTCGGTGCTGGGCGTCGGGGGCGGCAGGCTGCGGGCGCTGCACGACAGCACGGCCCGCATCTACTCCGCCGCCCAGGACGAGTACGGCCACGGCATCCAGAGCGACCTGGCCGACCAGGCCGACGCGGCCGCCAGCCTGATCCGGGTGGCGGGCGGCGTGCTGGGGGAGCAGGACGCCGATGTGCAGGCCGCCCGGCAGGCGCTGGACGCCTGGAACGAAACGGCGGACCCCGACCGGCCCGCGGTGCAGTATGAACGGAACAATACGCTGGCCGGCGCGGTGGAAGTGCTGTATACGGCGGCCTCCGACGAGGCGGACACCAGGGCGAAAGGCCAGCTGCAGGACCTGCACGACGCCTTTACCTCCGCCCAGGCCACCATCGAGCGGGCGGCCGCGGAATACAACAGCAAAGTGGAAAGCTACAATGCGACGGTCTCGGCCTTCCCGGCCAACGTGCTGGCGGGGCTGTGGGGCGCGGGGCCGCTGGAAGCCTTCGCCCCGGCGGGCTGAGGTCCGTGAACAGAACAGGATGACAAAATGAAGCAGGCAATGAAAAAAACACGGCGCAGCGCGCTGGCGGCTGTTGCTGCGCTCTGCCTGGCGACGGCCGGCGCGCCCTCCATGCTGGCTGCGCCGGAACTGGACCCCAACACCGCCGTCAACGACTATGCGGGCATCCTCTCGGCGGATACCGAAGCCTACGTGGAGAATATCTCGGTGGCACTGCAGGATACCTGCGGGGCGCAGATCGGCGTGTACACCACCGAGTATATCGGCAATTCCACCATGGAAGGCTATGCCTACGACGTGCTGAACACCTGGGGCCTGGGGTCCGAAAACCAGGACAACGGCGTGCTTTTGCTGCTGGCTCCCGGCGAGGACGATTACTATGTGACCCGCGGCGCGGGGTTGGAGACCCAGCTCACCATCAGCACACTGGGCACGATCCTGGACGAAGAACTGGAGCCCAGCTGGCTCACGCAGGACTATGACGCCGGCACCCGCCAGACAGTGTATGCGCTGGCGCAGCAGCTCTGCAATATCTACGGCATCCCTGCCTCTACGCTGGAGCGCGCGGGGGAGAGCGCCGCAGCCCCCTCCCGCGGCGGCATCAACCCTGTAGCGGTGATCCTGGTCGTACTGGCGGTGGTCCTGGTCGTGGGGCTGCTGGCCGGCATGACCCGTCCCCGCGGGCCGCGCCCGCCCTACGGCGGTGGCGGCGGGGCCGGCCGCGCGCTGTTCTGGTACGGGTTGGGCCGCGCGTCCCGCCCGCGCCGCCCCCGGCGTCCGCCCCCTCCGCCGCCGGGCTTCGGCGGACCCGGACCTTACGGGGGCTTCGGCGCGCCCCGGCCGCCCCGGGGCGGCCCCGGGCGCGGCCCCTCGATGCGCGGGGGCATGGGCGGCGCAGGCCGTGCGCCGCGTCCCCGCAGCGGCGGTTTCCGCCCCGGCGGCGGTTCCAGCCGCGGCGGCGGCGTGGGGCGCCGTCATTAAAAAATGCACTGGGTCCCGGTCCGCATTTTGCGGGCCGGGGCTTTTCTGCGGCTATAGAGGGCTGCATTTGCAAAATCTTGCGTTAGCCCCTGTTTTTATCAGCGGGATTGTGCTATAATCACTAGTATATCTAGGCGATTTTGCCAGTGGGGAGGGAAAACGACCTATGCCGGATTCGCAACGCCCGGGCAGGGAACGCCCGCCGCGGCCCCGGTCCGATACGCAATATGATTGGCAGAACGGCTGGGTGCGCCCCGGTGCGCCCGCAGGGCCCCAGGGGCAGGCGCCCGGCCCGCAGGCTCGTCCGCCGCGCACCCCGGAACAGCGCCGTGCCGCCGCCCGCCGCGCGCGGGCGCGCCGCCGCCGTCGCCGCCGGACCTTCGCTGCGGCCACCGTGGGGGGGATCCTGGTGCTGTCCGGCATCATCACGGTGCTGCTTCCCACCAGTGTGACCGGCGGGGATACCGCGCAGGAAACGCCGGCGCCCGCCAGCGACCAGCTGGTTGCGCCGCTGCCGTACGGGGGCGGCGGTTCATCCACGACGGCCCAGGCGCTGAACTGGGGCAGCGTGGGCCCGGTGCAGCAGACCGGGGAGAACGGCTATACCTACACGGCCCTGCCCGCCGAGCCCGCCTCCCTGCCGGAGTTCGGGCGCGTCGATACTTCCTGGTTTGCGGACGCCGCTTTCCTGGGGGATTCGCTGACCGCCGGGTTCAGCCAGAGCGAGTATGACATCGACGTGGGCGGCGCGCTGATCTGCGGGTATGAGGGCGTCAGCCCCAACACCATCGTCAACCGCGCCACGGTGGAAAGCCCCGACCGCGGGGAGGAGGTGGCGCTGGATGTGCTGACCAACGCCCAGCCCGCCAAGCTGTATATCCTCATCGGCACCAATGCGCTGGTGGCCACCGGCAACGACGAGAGTTTTTTGAACTACTACGCCCGTATGCTGGACGAGCTGCGCACGGCGCTGCCCAACACGGCGCTCTATGTGCAGTCCATCCTTTCCGCCACGCAGGAGACGGTGGCGGACGACGCCCCCGGCCTGGCCCCGGACCGTCTGGCTGCCATCAACGCGTCCATCCAGAGCATGTGCGCCGAGCGGGGCTGCTATTTCCTGGACCTGAACGCCGAGTTCAGCGATGAGTCCGGCTACCTGCTGGCCGAGTACGCCCAGCCGGACGGCGTGCACCTGACGGTGTCCGGCTACAACAAGTGGGTCAGTTACCTGTGCACCCATGTGCCGTACAACAAAAACAACCCGTACCAGGCGGGCAGCACCTACTACCTGAGCGACGAGCTGAAACAGCTGTTGTCGGATATTCCCTGAGGGAAAGAGGAGAAATTATGCCAAATCAGGAAGAAAGGCCGCGCTACACCGACCCGGACCACCCGTACAGCGGCAGCGGGGCCCGTTACCAGAACCGTTACGACCGCAATGAGTACCACCGCGGCGACGGACCCTTCCAGTTCCCCTGGTGGGCCATCGTCATCGGCTTTGTGGTGTGGTGGCCGCTGGGCTTTGTGTTCATCGGGCTGAACAGCGCCATGCGCCGGGGCCAGCTGGGCGGTTTTGAGCAGAAAGCGCGCAGGTACACCCGGCGGGATATGTCGCTGGATGTAAACCCGGTCTATGCGCAAAACCAGACGGAGGGGGACGCCGGGGCCGCCCGGAACCTGCCTGCCGCGCCCCGCAAAAAGGAAAGCCCCGCCCTGGCTACCGGGCTGACCATTGCGGGCATCGCCCTGCTGGCCGTGGGGCTGCTGGCCCTGCCGGACGGCATCTACTGGCTGCCGGACGCGCTGATGGAGGGCGGCTACTACTGGACCTGGCTGCTGGAGGAATCCATCCCGGTGCTGATGATGCTCACCGGCGGCGTGGGCTGCCTGTTCGGCGCGCACACGATCCGCACCGGCCGCCGTATGCGCAAAAAAATCGACAATATCGTGGGCGACGCCAAGAACATGCCCATTGCGGACATTGCGGGGGCCATCCCCTGCAGCTATGACAAGTGCTGCAAATACCTGGAAAACTGCATCGACGACGGAGTGTTCGGCCCCGACGCCTACCTCGACATGCGCCGCCGCTACCTGGTGGTGGAGGGCAAGGCGCCCGAGCCCGCGCCCAAAAAGCGCCGCAAGCCCAAGATCGAGCAGAAGGAAAAGGACCAGTACCAGAAGATCCTGGACGACCTGCGTGCGGTCAACGACGCCATCCCCGACGAGGAGATGAGCGACAAGATCGACCGGCTGGAGGCGGTGTCGGCCAAGATCTTTGAACAGGCCAAGTCCGACCCCGACAAACTGCCGCGCATGCGCAAGTTCATGGATTACTATCTGCCCACCTCGCTCAAGCTGCTCCAGACCTACGCGGAACTGGACGCGCAGGGCGTGGAAGGGGAGAATATCAGCGAATCCAAAAAGCGTATCGAACAGACGATGGATACCCTGGTCCATGCGTTTGAAACGCAGCTGGACCAGCTGTTCCAGGATGATGCGCTGGACGTCAGCGCCGACATCGACGTGATGGAGAACATGCTGCGCGCCGACGGCCTGACCGGCGAAACGCCGTTTAAACTGTAAACAACAAGGGAGACTCCGCACCCATGCCACAACGATCCACCGGCCAGCTGCACGCCAGCTGGGGGCACTTCAAAAAATACCGTCCGCTGATCCGGGAACTGGTCACGCGGGACCTCAAAGTCAAATACCGGCGCAGCTTCCTCGGTTATTTGTGGAGCATCCTCAACCCGCTGCTGATGATGCTGCTGCAGACGCTGGTTTTTTCGTACATGTTCCGTTTCGACATCCCCAACTACCCGCTGTACCTGATCTGCGGCAACACGCTGTTCAACTTTTTCAACGAGAGCACCAACATGGGCATGGGCAGCGTGCTGGGCAACTCCTCCCTTATCAAAAAAGTGTACGTGCCCAAGTTTATTTTTCCCGTCAGCCGGGTGGTGTCCAGCTTCGTCAACCTGCTGTTCAGCCTGGCGGCTATTTTGCTGGTCATGCTCATCACCCGCTCGCCGCTGTACCCCACGCTGCTGCTGGCCTGGGCGCCCATCTGCCTGCTGTTCCTGTTCTGCTGCGGTATGGCGCTGCTGCTCTCGGCGCTGGCGGTCTACTTCCGTGACCTGCAGTACCTCTACGGCATCCTGACCATGGCCTGGATGTACGCCACGCCGCTGTTTTACCCGCTGTCCCAGCTGCCGGGCTTCATGCAGCAGATCATCAAGTTCAATCCGCTGTACCACTATATCAACTGCCTGCGCTGCCTGGTCATGTATGGCTTCGTGCCGGGGCCCAACACCTGGCTGGCCTGCATCGCAAGCGCAGTCTGTATGGTGGCACTGGGGCTGGCGGCCTTCCGCAAGCTGCAGCGCAATTTTATTCTGTATCTGTAAGGAGCCGCCCGCTATGCCCATCATCCAGGTGCAAGACGTCTCGATGCGCTTCAATCTGGCGCAGGAAAAAACCGAGACGCTCAAGGAATACACCGTCAAGCTGCTCAAGCGGCAGCTGTTTTTCAATGAGTTTTACGCGCTGCAGGACATCTCCTTCTCCGTTGAACCGGGGGAGTCGGTGGCGCTCATCGGCCGCAACGGCAGCGGAAAAAGCACCATGCTCAAGCTTATCGCCGGGGTCATGTACCCCACGAAGGGCACCGTGACCGTCAACGGCGAGATCGCGCCCCTGATCGAACTGGGCGCCGGGTTCGACCTGGAACTCACCGCCCGGGAGAACGTCTTTCTCAACGGGGCCGTGCTGGGCCACGACCGGGACTACATGGAGCGGCATTTTCAGAACATCATCGACTTTGCCGAACTGTGGGACTTCGTGGACGTGCCGGTGAAAAACTATTCCAGCGGCATGATCGCCCGCCTGGGCTTTTCCATCGCCACCGAGGTGGAGGCCGAGATCCTGGCCTGCGACGAGATCCTCTCGGTGGGCGATTTTATGTTCCAGCAGAAATGCCACGCCCGCATGGAGAAGATGCTCTCCGGCGGGACCACGCTGCTGTTCGTCAGCCATGACATCAACCAGGTCAAGCAGCTCTGCAAGCGGGCCATCTGGATCGACCACGGCCATCTGCGGGGCGACGGCCCGGCGGAGGAAGTCTGCGACGCCTACGTGGCCGCCATGCAGAACGGCGAATGAGGGTGCCTATGCTACGCAAACACGAAAAGATCCTGCGCGAAGGCGGCATGATCCTGCTGGTCATCGCCGCCATTGCGCTGAGTGAGTATTATTTCTTCCAGCTTTGGCGGCTGGACTGGCAGGTGCCCATGCTCTACGGCGGCGACGGCATCTACTGGGTGGGGCAGGTGCAGCGCAGCTACGGCGACCTGACCGCATCGCTGGGCTGGCCCTTCTACCAGCCGCCCAGCCCCTATGAGCCCAACTATGACCTGATCTACGACCTGTTCGTCGCCTTTGTGGGGCTGTTCACCAAAGACACCGGCGTGGTGTTCAACCTCTATGTGCTGGTGATCCCCTTTGCCAACGCGCTGGCCGGGTACGCGGTGTTCCGCATGACAGGCATGCGGCGCTGGCTGGCTTTCGCCTTCGGCGTGACCTTCGGCCTGTGCCCCTACGTGCAGCAGCGGCTGGCCGGGCATATGATGCTGGCGGCGGTGGAGTTCGTGCCGTTCTCGGTGCTGCTGTGCTTCTGGTGCGCCGAGGACCCCACCTTCGGGCGGCCAGGGAAAGGCTTTCTGCGCAACCCGCGCAACTGGCTGGCCCTGGCCTTTGCCTGGGGTATCGCCAACAACGGCGCGGCCTATTACCCCTATTTCACCTGCTTTTTCCTGTGCGTCACGGCGCTCTGCCTGATCCTGCGGGACCGCAGGCTGTCGGCGGGGACGCCCTGCTTCCTCACCATCGGGGAGATCGTGCTCTGGATGATCCCCGATTTTTTCCCTATGGTGCTGGGCATGATCGCCGGGGTGGGCAGTACGCTGACCAACGGCGTCTACCGCAGCCCCATCGGCGCGGATATTTACAGCCTGCGCATCAGCAGCCTGCTGCTTTCCCCCAACGGCTATGGGTGGGACAAGCTGGCCCGCTGGTTCCAGCGGTATTTTCACCTGCTGGCCACCGACGAAGGCCCCATGTACAACGAGAACGCCTACGGTTACCTGGGCATCGTGGGCGTGATCGCCTTCCTGGCGCTGCTGGCGCTGCTGTTCCGCAACCATGACTGGCGTGCGGGCAGGGAGGCGGTCCCGCGCCTGTCGGACCGGCTGTGGCTGCTGGGCCGCTTGAACGTAGCGGCGCTGCTGCTGGCGTCCATTGCCAGTTTCGGCGGTTTGATCGGCATTTTCCTGCGGTTTATCCGCGGGTATAACCGCATCAGCCCCTACATCGCATTCTTTGCGCTGCTGGCCGCCGGTCTTTGGGCCGAATGGTTCCTGCGGAACCATCGGGGCCGGGGCAAGGCCCTGTTCACGGCGGTACTGGCCGTGGTGCTGGCCTACAGTTACTGGGAGCAGCAGGGCCTGTTCAACCCCAAGTACGAGGAAGTACAGACGACCTGGTATCAGGACGCCGCCTTCATGGAGGAAGTGGAGCAGGCCGCCGGGGAGGATGCGGTCATATTCCAGCTTCCCTATATGAAAAACTTTGAAAACGGGTCCCTCAACAACATGTGGGACTACACCTTGTTGCGCGGCCCGCTGCACAGCGACACGCTGCGCTTCAGCTACGGCGCCGGGTACGGCACGGAAAACGACGTCTGGTACAAAGAGACCAGCGAACTGGAGCCGGAAGCCATGGTGGCGGAACTGCGCGCCCAGGGCGTGGCGGGGATCTATCTGGATCTGGACGGCTATGCGGCGGAAGACCAGCAGCAGACGCTGCAGGACCTGGTCGCGGCAGCCGGCTGCAGCGAAACGGACGTGCTGGCGCACGAGAGCGGCATGATCTATTACATTCCGCTGGAATGAGGAACGGGAGAGACGGATGAAGGGGAAAGCCTGGACGGAAAAGCGCTGGTTCTGGCCTGCGGTGTGCCTGCTGTCGCTGGCGGCGGGGTGGTGGTATCTCAGCATCACTACCTGCGCGCAGCTGGGCGGCGACGATGAGATCGTAAACATACAAAATTATTACTATGTTGCCCACCATAGCCTGCTGGAAGTTTTGCAGACTAGTTGGGAAGATGTTTTGTCTTATTTCCGGTTGGAAAAAGGACGGTTTTATCCATTCTCCTTCGGACTTAGGGTGGGGCTCCCAAGTTACTTTATGGGAAGTTTGGTAACATACCGCCTCTACATCCTGGCCTGGACCTACGCGGACATTGCCCTGACCGGGTATCTGGTGGGCCGGGCGTCGCGCAGCAAAAAAATGGGGCTGCTGTGTTTCTGCCTGCTGCCCATGATGTTTTCGCTCTGGCAGGACTGCACGGGCAACAGCCTGTATTCCTACGGCGCATTGGTGCAGAGCACGCTGCTGCCGGTGCTGCTGGCGGGCGTGTGCATCCTGCGCTGGCAGGACACCGGCCATAAGCGCTGGGCGGTGCTGGGAGCTTACTGCGCCTTCCACGCTTGCGCAACTTTCGAAATCGGCTTTGTTTATATCGTGCCGCTGTTCGGGCTGGCCTGGCTGTACACGGGCAAGGTGCGTCCGGCGCTGCGCCTGAGCGTGCCGGTGCTGGCCGGGGAGGGCGTGGCGCTGGCCTTCAATCTGGGGGCGCGCGTGGTGAACGGCCTGCGCGCCGCCGGTATCCTGCCGGGGGCGGCGGCGGATCTGGGAGGCGTGTCGCCCAGCTTCGACCTGCCCGCCATCCTCAGGACCTGGATCATGCAGATGTCGGCGGGTTTCCCGCTCAACGCCATGATCGCGGGCAAGGTGCGCCCGGGGGAGATCGAACTTTCTGACGTGATCTGCGGCGTGGTCCTGTCAGGCGCTGTGATCGCGGTGCTGGCGGGGCTGAAACATCTGCCCGCGCCGAAAGAAACGCTGCTTTTGTTCCTGACCGGCCTGGCCATGCTCTCGGCCCCGGCGCTGCTCATCGCGGTATCGCCCAAGTATCAGCAGGGCGGCAATGTGGACTGGCGGCACGGTTATATCCCCCAGACGGTGGAATCCTTCGGCGTGGGACTCATGGCGGCGGCGCTGCTCGCCGCCCTGTTGGGCTGGGCGCGGCGCAAAAGCTGGTGGCCCCGCTGGCGCGTGGCGGTCAGCCTGCTGCTGGCGGTGGGCATGGCCGGCTCGGTGGTGTGGCAGCGTGCGGCCACACGCTCGGCCTATGCGGGCGGCGGCCGGGACTATACCGTGTTCGGCGAGGCGGTGGCAGCGGGCATTGCGGAACCGGCGGGGACGCAGGACCCGGTGGTCTGCGACTTTATGATCTGGGGCGGCAACCTGACGGCGCAGCAGGCGTTCTTCCTGCGCTATGCCGACACCGAGACCAACGCCCATGCGCTGCAAGTCTGGCGCAGCGGTGAAAGCGCCCAGGCGGGGGAGGGCCCCGTCTACCGGCTTGGCATCGGCCGCGGTGCGAACGAGCGGTATGACATTGCCTGGCTGGGGCTGGGCGCAGACGCGGCGCTGGAAACGGTGACGGATGTGACGGTCTACCTGCCGGACCGCGCGGCAGAAGGGGCGGTCCTGCACTACACCACCCGCGCAGCGGACGGCACCGAACAGGAACACGCCGTACCGGCGCAGGAACTATACAGCGCCCCGGCGGACGGCGGCGCCTGGCTGGAAATCCCGGCGGACGCCCCCCTCGTAGGCGACATGATCCGCCTGGCGGAAGAATAAAAGGCCGGAAAATTGGAGGAGGAAGAAAGTTTGAAGACCAAACAGGATCCCCGGTGGAGGCAGATTCTGGCACTGCTGATGCTGGCGTTCTATTTTGTTGCAATGTGTTGGCTGCATTATCAGCAGCTTACATCCACCGACGCGTATGCGTCGGATCTTCCGGAGCATTTGGCACGAGCACTCCAACATAAAACGGTTCATACTGCGGTATATTTTTTGATTGGACCAATCTACACTTTGGCAGGAAATATAGGTGTAGCTGTAATAGTGGCGGCATTCCAGGTGGCAGCTATCTCTGTATTCGCTTGGGGTCTGTATATGGCGGTGCCGCATATCACGGCATCCCTCAGCCTTTTGCTGGGGCTGGTGATCAATCTTTCGCAGGCGGTCTGGATTCCGCGAGGCGGGTATTGGTACTTGGGCACGGTCAGTGGGACCAATTACCATAATACGACTTACATCATGCTGGCACCGTTTGCCCTTTTGGCGGCCCTGTGGTTTTATCGTGCTTGGGCTGGAATGAGGAGTGGACTGCGGTGGAAAGATTGGTTGATCTACACCCTTTTCCTGACGACTGCTACAGCGTTCAAGGCAAGCTTTGTCTTTGCCTTTGCCCCGTCTCTGCTGATTCTTCTGATCGTTGATCTGGTGCAGACTCGTGGCCGAAACCTAAAACGGGAGATTTTGATGGGATGCAGCGTACTGCCCAGCATCGCATTGTGCCTTTTGCAATCGATCGTTTTGTTCGGTGGCGAAAGTGAAGGACTGCAGTTGATTTTTACGGTTGACTGGGCAGAATATCCCGGTAAAGTTCTGGTCTGGGGCCTTTCCAATGAAGCAGCCCGCCGGGGGCTTATTCGCTCGTTCGTGTTTATTGGCTCTGTGGCGGTCCTGCTGGGGCGTACCGCATGGAATAATTTCCGTTACCGATTTTCCTTCCTTACCTTCTGCATAGCTATGGCGGAGGCGCTGCTTCTGGTGGAGAGCGGGGAACGGATCGCAGACGGTAATCTCTGGTGGGGGCCATTTATCTGCTATTGGGTCCTGCTGTTGGAATCCTTTGCCGCTTTTCTGCGTGGTTGTGGGGAGTGGAAAGCTGGCCGGCGCGCAAAATTCTGGCGCGCGCGGGTCACTTTGTGCGGTGTGGCGCTTGTGTGGCATCTTGTGAGCGGTATTTGCTTTCTGGTGCTGATGATGCAGGGAAATTCTTATATTATGCCCATTGCGACCTGGCAGCTTTGGCCATTTTAAAAAAAGCAAGAAGCCCGCGGATTTCCGCGGGCTTCTTTATCGGATTGGAATGGTCAGCGGCAGGAAGTATCCGCTTCGTTCCACCGCGAGAAGGGCAGCGCAAAGACAGCGCCGCTGAGCAGCAGCAGGGCCGGGTCGCTGGTGACGTGCAGCACCTGGGTCTCCATATACCCATACAACAGCATTACGACCAGGCAGGCGGCCTCCTGCCAGCGGCCGTGCCGGGCATACTGGTAGAGCGCAGCGGTCAGCAGCGTGGCGGCAATGACCAGAAGGACCGGGCCGAACTGGTAGAGCAGGTAAACGAAAATGTTGTCCAGCACCGGCCAATCGGGCAGCATCTGACCGGCAATTTTGATGTCCAGCACCCGGTAGGCGGCCCAGGCAAGGGAGATGCGGCAGGTCAGCAGCTCGTCCAGGCGCAGCAGCCAGGCGGGGCCGATGTCGTTGGCCCAGGGCCCCACCTTGATAACGAACAGCGGCAGGATCAGGCTGACGGCCCCTGCCAGCGGGACCAGGGCGGCGGGCAGGGCGGCGGCCGGACGGCCCGCGGGGCGGCCTTTGCCGAACCGCTTGGCCAGGGCCAGAAGCGCAGCCAGCAGCAGGGCGCACAGCGCTGCGGAGCGGGATGCCGGGCCTGCCAGCAAAAAAACGCCCACGGCCGCTATGGCGGCCAGTTCCAGCCAGCGCAGGCGGCCCAGGCGCAGCAGCACCCAGGCCAGCACCAGCCCCAGCACGACGCCGCCGAAGGTGTTGGGGTGGCCGTAGCCGAACAGCAGCCGGAAACTGCCGTCGCGCTCGCTGGTAGCGCCGGGGGCGATCAGCCCGGCAAAATGCAGCACCTCCACCAGTGCCAATGCGGGCAGGCCGCTGGCCAAAAATGCGCGCATCGAACGGCGCAGGGGCACATCCTTGGCGGCCAGCAGCACAACGGCCAGCCCCAGGAACCAGATGTTCTGCCCGTTGAAATAGACCCAGCGGGCGATAAAATACAAGGCCCCGGCCAGCCCCAGGCTGCGCCAGCTGTAGCGGGTGCCCAACAGGATCTTGCCGAAAAAGGCCAGATACATCACAACGTCCAGCACCGGGGCCAGCCGGGCCTGCACCCAGGGCCACTGTTCCCGGGCCATGCTGTTGCAGAACACCACGGTAAACTCATACAGGGCCAGCCCCAGGCAGAACAGGCGGGGGCCCCATTGCAGGCGGCGGGCGGCGGCCCAGCCGCCGAACAGCAGATGCTCTTCCCGCCACAGCACGCGCAGGGCGGGAACCGGCCTGCCGCAGCGCCGCCAGGCCCCGATCAGGTCGACAGCCGCCGCCGCAAACAGCGCCAGCAGCAGAAAATTTGCAAAACCAAACAAAGGGGAAAACCTCCCTGTATCGAAAACTGCCTTTATTATAAACGCAGGTCCCACGGTTTGACAAGCCTTTTGCGCGGTGCTATCCTTATACCAGTTCCACAAGGAGGATACCCGTATGAATGCGACCCGATACCGCGCCGTTATCGGCTGGTTCCAGGCCCGTCCGGCGGCCTGCCGCGCGCTGCGCTGCGTCAGCACCGGCGCGGTGGGGGCTGTTTACGTGCTGTACATCGGCCTGCTGCTCTGGCTGGCGGCGGGGCGGCAGACGCTGTTTGTCCCCGCGCTGACCGTCCCGGCGGCCGCTTTTCTTGTGGGGAGCGCGGTACGCGCGGGGATCGACCGGCCCCGGCCTTACGTAACGCTGGGGTATCAGCCCCTTTTTCCCAAAAAGGATACCGGCCGCAGCATGCCCAGCCGCCACTGCTTTTCGGCGGCGGCCATCGCGGTAGCGGCCGCTTACTGCGCGCCGCCCCTCGGCGTGGTATTGGCGGTGCTGGCGGTGCTGATCGCTGTGTCCCGGGTGGTCATTGGCGTGCACTACATCAGCGACGTGCTGGCAGGGCTGGCGTTCGGCAGCGGCTTTGCGCTGGCGGGCTGGCAGTTCTGTACGGCCGCGCTGCAGGCGCTGGCAGCCTGAATCCCTTCCCATAAAAATGCGGCAGGCCGCGCGCCGGGTGGCACACGGTCTGCCGTACGTGGTTATTGAGGGGGCGGCTCAGCGGATAAAGTTGGTGCGCTTGCTGTTTTCAGCCACGGGGGCGTCGATCCCGGCGGCCTTGCCCGCTTCGATGCAGCGCAGCAGCCAGGCCATGTTGTGGCCCAGGTTGCGCATGATCTGGCAGCCTTCCTCGTCCAGCTGCACCTGGTCGGCGCTGCTGCCGTGGACCATCGGCCAGTAGGTGGAGCTGATGAGCGGCATCTCAAAGAACTGCGGGATCTTCTCCATCGCTTCCAGTGCGGTGGTGGTACCGGCCCGGCGGGCGCTGGTGATCACGGCGGCGGGCTTGTGGCGCAGGTACTTGCCGCCGCTCATGCCCAGACGGTGCAGAAAGCCCAGCATACTGGCGGAGGCTGTGGCGTAATGTACCGGCGCGCCGAACACAAAGCCGTCGGCCTGCTCTGCCAGAGGCAGCACGTCGGCCACCGGCCCGCCAAAGACGCATTTGCCGGCCTTGGCGCAGCCGCCGCAGCCCACACAGCCGCCTACCGGCGCGCCGCCGATGTGGAAGATCTCGGTCTCGACGCCGTCGGCCTGCAGGGCGGCGGCCACTTCGCTCAGGGCGGTGCAGGTGCAGCCGTTTTTGTGCGGGCTGCCGTTGATGAGTAATACTTTCATCGGAGTACCTCCATTTCCAGTCAGAGCCTGCCTCAAACTTATGCGCCGCGGGGCGGGCGCTATGCTCTGCCTGTCTACTATTGTACCACGGCGCGCAAGCCCCCGAAAACCCCTTATGAAAGGTGGACCTGCCATGAACCGGCCAGAATGTCCCAATACTACAAAGAAATGCGGCGGCTGCCCGCTGCTGGCGCTGCCGTACAACGAACAGCTGGCGCAAAAACAGGCCCGGCTGCAGGCCCTGCTGGGCCGTTTTGCGCCGGTGGAGCCGGTGCGCGGCATGGCGGACCCCTGGCATTACCGCAATAAGGCCATCGCCACTTTTGCCATGCAGCAGGGGCGGCTGGTCTGCGGCCTGTACGCGGAGGGCACCCACCGGGTCTTGCCAAGCGCGGACTGCCTGCTGCAGCAGCAGGCGCTCAACCGCACGCTGCAGGCGGTGCTGGAAGCGGCGCGCGCCTGCCGCTGGACCGCGTACGACGAGGACCGCCGCGCCGGGATGCTGCGCCATGTGGTGCTGCGCGGTACCCGGGAGGGCCGGGTGCTGGTCACACTGGTCACGCCGGGGCCCTCCCTGCCGGGCAGCCGGAATTTCTGCGCTGCCCTGCGCGGGAGCGCGCCCTGGGTGCAGAGCGTCGTGCAGAACATCAACCCCACAGCCACCAGCGCCGTGCTGGGCAACCGGGAAAAGGTCCTCTGCGGACCCGGGATGGTGGTGGACACGCTGTGCGGCCTGCGGTTCGCCATTTCCTCCCGCAGCTTTTACCAGGTCAACCCCGCCCAGACCGAGGTGCTCTACGCCGCGGCTATGGAGCTGGCCGGACTGACCGGGCGGGAGACCGTGGTGGACGCGTACTGCGGCATCGGCACCATCGGGCTGTGTGCCGCGCCCCGGGCGGGAAAGGTCATCGGGGTGGAGCGCAACCCCGCCGCCGTACGGGACGCGGCCGCCAACGCCCGCCGCAACGGGCTGCGGCAGGCGCGGTTCTTCTGCGCCGACGCCACCGAATGGATGCGCCGGGCCGCCGGGCAGGGGCTGCGCCCCGACGTGGTCTTTCTGGACCCGCCCCGGGCAGGCAGCACCCCGGCCTGCATCGAGGCGGTGGCCCGCATGGCTCCCACCCGGGTGGTGTATGTGAGCTGCGACCCCGAAACGCTGGCCCGGGACGTGGCGTTGTTCACCCGGCAGGGCTACCGGGCGAAGCGGTTTGTCCCCGTGGACCTCTTCCCCCACACAAACCATATTGAGACCATCGCCCTTTTGCAACGGCGGGCCGGACGGTAAGGCGGCCCCGCGGCAGGCAAAACCACAGTGTAGAGACCGGCCCCCGGGAAACGGATCCTGCGGGGCCGGTTTTGCTTTTCCCGAACGGGCTGCGCGGTCCGGCTGGCGGGGCGGGAAAAGTATGGGCGCGGGAACGTGCCTGTTTCGCTTTTCAATATAAAATTATTGAAAAACAATAAAAAACTCTTGCAAAACGATATGCCCTGTGCTATACTGTTGCCAATCCAAACAGAGAGGGGTTCCCGGATATGAAGATCTGGCAATGGGATGACCGCAAAAGCATCACGCTGACGCGGTATGTGGTGGTGCTGGCGATTTTGGCCAGCGCCGTGGCGGCGGTGTGCGGGCCGTGGCTCGTCACCTGGCTGATGGACACCCACCACCTGCGCGCCAGCGGCCCGGCGGTGGGCGCGGCGCTGCTGGTACTGGGGTATCTGTGCGCGGCGCTGGCTTTCTGGATGCTCTACAATCTCTACCGTTTCCTGCACAGGCTGGAGCAGGGGCAGGTGTTCGTGCCCCAGACTGTGCAGGCGCTGCGCCGCATCAGCTGGTGCTGCGTGGGGGCGGCGCTCCTCTGCCTGCCGGCCGGGGTGCTGCTCTACCTGCCCTTTGCCTTTCTGGGGATCGCCGCCGGGTTCATGGCCCTGCTGGTGCGGGTACTGAAAAACGCCTTCGCACAGGCCGTCCGCATGAAGGACGAGCTGGACTACACGATCTGAGGAGGTGCGCCCATGCCCATCGTGGTGAATCTGGATGTGATGATGGCGCGCCGCCACAAGGGCGCGGGGGAACTGGCCGAGGAGATCGGCATTACTCCGGCGAATCTGTCCATCCTGAAAAACAACAAGGCCCGGGCCGTGCGCTTTTCTACGCTGGAAGCCCTGTGCAGGGCGCTGGACTGCCAGCCCGCCGACCTGCTGGCCTACGTGCCCGACGAGCCGGAAGAAAAAGCCGGGGCCGGGCGGGAGGTGTCCCATGTCTGAACGTTTGCAGACTGCGCCGCTGCGCCCGTACCTGGCGGGGGCGCTGGCCAGCTACCTGCTGGCGTACTTTTATATGCGGGAAGTCGTTTTGTACCACGGCTTTGCCGGGTGGGGGCTGCCGGTGTTCGCGCTGCTGTTCCTGCTGTGGGTGGAGTTGCTGGCCCGGCCGCTGCACCGCGCCGCCGCGCCCGAGACGCCCCTGTGGGGCGCCTGCTGGCTGACGCTCTCGGCCGGTATGTGGGCTTTCGGCCAGCAGCCGGTGCTGTGGGGTTGGCAGACGCTGGCCTGGCATCTGTTCGCGGTCTGGTATGTGCTGGCCCGCTGCGGCATGCTGGCCCAGGGGTATACAGGCATCCTCTGCTTCCTGGACGCGCTGGCAGGGCTGGTGGTGCTGCCTTTCGGGAACTTTTTCCGCCGCATCGCCGTGCTGGCGGCCGGGGGCCGCGCCCTGCTGCGCCGCCGGATGAAATTGCGCCGCGCCGCCACCGCGGCGCTGACTGTGCTGGTCACGCTGGCGCTCTGCGCCGTGGCCTGGCAGCTGCTGGCCGCGGCGGACGCCCACTTTGCCGCGCTGGGCCGCGCCCTGACGCGCTGGCTGACGGGATGGCTGGACAGTCCCACCCTGCTGCAAACGCTGCTGACGGTCCTGCTCTCGCTGCCGGTGGGGGCGTGGCTCTACGGGCTGGTGGCCGGAAGCCTGCGCCGCAGCGGTCCGGTGTTCCCGGCAGACCGCTTTTTCGCGGGGCTGGAACCGTTCCGCCGCCTGCCCGCCGTGACGGCCAACGTGGCCGTGGGCGCGCTGTGCGCCGTCTACACGCTGTTCTTTGCCCTGCAGGCGGCGGAGTGGCTGGCGGCGGCCCCGCTGGGCCTGAGCGCGCCCCAGGCCGCCGATTTTGCGGTGGACGGCTTCTGGGAACTGCTGCGCATCCTGCTTTTGGGCTTTGCGGTGCTGGCGGCAGTGCGCTTCTTGGGCAAAAAGCCGCTGCCCCGCCTGCTGGCAGCGCTGTTCTGCGCTTACGGGCTGGCTTTCGCAGCCCTGGCCGGGGCCAAGCTGGCGGTGTATATCCGGCTGTACGGCTTCACGCCCCGCCGGGTGGTGGCGGGCTGGTTCCTCTGCGTGCTGGCGGTCTGGGCTGTGCTGCTCCTGGTGCGGGTGTTCCGGGCCATCCCGGCGGCCCGCATCGGGCTGGCGGTGCTGGCGGTCAGCTTCACGCTGCTGGCCTGCGCCAACATCAAGCAGCGCATCGTGCAGGGCAACATCGCCCGCTATGCCGCCGGACAGGACGAGGAACTGGATCTGCATGTGCTGTGGGAATGCGGTTTCACCCCCTGGGCCAGCGACCGGGACGGCTTTTTGGACTATACGGTGGATCTGGTCAACGCCGGGTGGTTTGAGGGCCGCACCCCTGAGGACGTCCGCGAACTGTACGACCTGACCGCCGCCCCCGACCGGGTATATTACGGGGAGGTGGACGGCCGCACACGGCTGCGGCTGCAGTTCGGCCAGGACTGGCGCTGCACCGGGGCCGACTTGACGTGAGTGCCCGGTGCAGGGTACAATAGCGGCAGAAAAATGGCGGCCGCGCCGCCTGAACGGAGGAAACACCCATGACAGACCCCTATACCCGCACCCGCGCGCTGCTGGGCACCCCGGCGCTGGAAGTGCTGCGCCGCTCCCACGTGGCGGTGTTCGGCATCGGCGGCGTGGGCGGGCAGGCCGTGGAGGTGCTGGCCCGCAGCGGGGTGGGGGAACTGAGCCTGTTCGACAGCGACACAGTGGCGCTCTCCAACCTGAACCGCCAGCTGGTAGCGCTGCATTCCACGCTGGGGCAGTACAAAGTGGACGCCATGGCCGCCCGCATCGCGGACATCGACCCCGCCACCGTGGTCCATGCCAACCGCCTGTTCTACAGCGCCGACACGGCGGGCGCCGTCGACCCGGCGCAGTTCGATTATGTGCTGGACTGCATCGACACGGTCTCGGCCAAGCTGCTGCTCATCGAGCGCTGCAAGGCGGCGGGCACGCCGATTTTGTGCAGCATGGGGGCGGCCAATAAGCTGGACCCCACGGCGTTCCGGGTGGCGGACATTGAAAAGACCAGCGTGGACCCCCTGGCAAAAGTGATCCGCCTGCAGTGCCGCAAACGGCGGCTGGGCAAGGTCAAGGTGGTCTTTTCCACCGAGGCCCCGCTGCCGCCCCTGGCCGGGGAAACGGGGGAGAGACCCGCCACCGGCCGCCGGACCGTGCCCGCCAGCAATGCCTTCGTGCCGGCGGCCTGCGGGCTGGTCTGCGGCAGCGAAGTGGTCAAGGACCTGCTGCGCCGGGCCGGGGCCTACCGCGGCGTCTGAACAAACATGCCATGCGCTCCCGGTTGGGGGCGCATTTTTTTGTGGAATTTTACATTTTGTGGCAGGAGTTTTGCATTGTAATTTATTTGACAAAATGTTACTATATTCTTACTTATGGAAATTCCGGGAACCTGCATACGCTGTGGGAAGGGGAGGTTCATCACTGTGGCTGAAGATCGCAAAGTATACCGCAGCCCTGCACGGGCTGCCAATCCCGGCCCGGCGCAGGGCGCGCCCCGGCCCCAGGCGGGCGGCAGCCCGCCGCAGCGTCCGGGCGGCACGCCGCCCCGGCGCCGCAGCGCCGCTTGGCGCCGCAGCAGGCTGGTGCTGGCGCTGTGCCTGTTGTGCCTGTTCGTGGTGGTGCTGGTATCCGTGCTGCTGACGCGGTGTTCCGCCGGGGCGGCCGGACCGGCCCGCGCGGACTTTGGCACGACGGCCGCCGCCTGGCAGAAAAACGAGCTGGGGTACTACTTCAACGCCAGCGGGGAAGCCATGCCCGCGGCGGTGCTCAAGGGGATCGACGTATCCAAATACCAGGGCGAAGTGAACTGGGAGCAGGCCAAAGCCGCCGGGATCGACTTCGCCATCATCCGCTGCGGCTACGGCGGCGAGTGGGACGGCCAGGAACAGGGCTGGGCCCAGGATGACGACCAGTGGCGGCGCAACGCCGACGAGTGCACCCGGCTGGGGATCCCCTTCGGCGTCTACCTGTACTCCTACGCCACCAACGAGGAAGAGGCCCGCTCCGAGGCCGACCACGTGGCCCGGCTGCTGGGCCTGGTGGCCCCGCCCCAGGAAGGGCTGGAGGACTACACCGCCACGCCCTACCAGCTGTCCTACCCGGTGTACTACGACCTGGAGGACCAGAGCATCAGCGGCATCTTCCCCGAGGAGATGGCCGCCATCACCAAGGCGTTCTTTGACCGTCTGGTGGAGTTGGGCTATACCGGCGAGCAGGGGATCTACGCCTCGCTGAACTGGGTGCGCGCCCGTTTCAGCGACCCTGCCTTCGACCCCTGGCGCGAAAACCTGTGGATCGCCCGTTTCTCGGACTCGCTGGGCTATACCGGCACCTATGATATGTGGCAGTGTACCTACACGGCCCCCGGCGCCGACTACGGCGTGCAGAGCGAAACGGTGGACATCGACTTCGTCATGCGGCCCTTCGCCTTCACGGGCGTTGCCGACGGCCTGGGCAAAGCCGTGGACCCCGTCATGGTCAACGATACCCGCCAGATCGAACTGCATCTGGACGGCAAGGACGCCCGCGCCACCCTGACCACCAACCAGCCCGCCGAGGAGGAAGGCGGCCAGCAGGTCTTCTGGCAGAGCAGCGACACCGACGTGGCCACGGTAGACAAAAACGGTGTGGTCCGCGCCCGGGCAGACAGCGGTGAATGTACCGTCACCGCCACCCTCGCCGACGGGACCGAGAGCATCTCCTGCCTGGTGCGGGTGGGGGACATCACGGTCCCCGTCTTTGCCACCGGGCAGCTGGCGGGCAGCCGCGCGGGCGACGGGGCCAGTCTGGCCGACGTGGCGGCCCTCAAGGGCGCCACCCCGGACTCCATCCTGCTGGACGCGGGCGGCAGCCTGCACGGCACCCTCAGCGCCAGCCTGACCGGCGGTATGGATATGCTCAGCGCCTTCTCCGGCGCAGGGTATGACCTGCAGGCCTTTGGGGCCGGGGACCTGGCGTACGGCATCGCCCGCCTGCGCAGCGACGCCAACATGGCCGCTGGGCCTTCGCTGGCCGCCAATCTGCGCGATTCCGAGGGCGCGGCCATCTTCTACCGTTCCACCAGCTGGAACCGCAACCGCATCACCAACGGCATGAATTATATCGTGGAGCGCGCCGGGTACAAGATCGGCTTCTTCTCGCTGGCGGACACCGCCACCGTGACCCAGACCATCGGCCTGGTCAATGAGGAAACGCCCCTGGCCAACGATCTGATCCAGACGGCGGGCGAGCAGGTGGCCGCCCTGCAGGCCGAAGGGGCCGACGCCATCCTCTGCATCGCCACGCCGGGCGTGGATGTGAGCGCGCTGCAGGACTCCCTGGCCGAACTGGGGGTCACGGCGGTCATCGACGGCGGCGCGGCGGAAAACCAGACCGGCGCGCTGCCGGTGCTGGCCGCGGGGCACGCCCTGGAAGGGGTGGGGCGCCTGAACCTGGTCTTCACCCAGGGCGGCGGCTGCCGTGTGGAACTGGCCGACCCTGTGGCCGCCGGCACATTGTTGGCCGACCGCGCCGCCTGGGAACAGTACGGCGACGGCGGGCAGCAGGAGACCCCGGCGGCTTCCGACGCTGCCGACCCGGAGAAGGATACGGCAGCGGATGCGGCCGACCCCAGCGCGCCCACCGAGCGCGCCGACCAGGCCGAACAGCAGGGGGCCGCGGCCTACTATGCGGCGGTGGCGGTGCTGGAGGAACTGGACGCCAGCGATACCAGCATCCTGAACACGCCGCTGTTCACCTATGCGGCCAACCCCGACGCCGGCCGCACCATCAGCTATGCCAACTATCTGGCCACGCTCTATGAGGAGATCGCCGAAAATGACCGCAGCCACTGGCCCGAAGGCTGGGCGGAGGCGGAAGTCACCGGCGTGGCCGGCGGCGTGACCGAACTGGAGTACGGCGACATCACCCGCCAGACGCTGTTGGATTCCCTGCCTGCCACGGCCCGGCTGGTGCTGGTCTCCACCACGGCCGACGCGGCGCAGAGCCTCATCGACGGCGGCGCCGTCACCCGCACCTACCACAAGAGCCTGACCGGCTATGAGCCCGAGGGCGACAATGTGCTGCTGGTGGGCGATACCGCCACCCTGGCGGCCCTGGGTGAGGGAAACTACACCATCCTGCGCGATTACGGCGACCTGTTCTGGGACGTCCGTATGAATATCAACGACAACACCAGCAATTTCACCGAAAATTTTGTCCTGCCGGAAGCGCCCACCTACGGCGTGGGCCGCAACCCCTGACGGGCAAGGCAGGACGCTGCAGGGAGGCGTACACTGTATGAAACTTACCTTTTTGGGCGCTGCGCGCGAAGTGACCGGCAGCTGCACCCAGCTGGAAGCGGCGGGGCACCGGCTGCTGATCGACTGCGGCATGGAGCAGGGACGCGATGTGTATGAAAACGCGGACCTGCCCTGCGCCCCGGGCGTCTACGAGGCGCTGCTGCTGACCCATGCCCATATCGACCATTCGGGCCAGATCCCCTACCTGTACAAGAACGGGTACCGCGGCCCCATCTATTCCACCGACGCCACCATGGATCTCTGCGGCATCATGCTGCGGGACTCGGCCCATATTCAGGAGCAGGAGGCCGAGTGGAAAAACCGCAAGGCCCAGCGCAGCGGCGCGGCCCCGGTGGAGCCGGATTATACGGTGGAAGATGCCGAACAGGTCATGAAGCAGTTCGTGCCCTGCGCCTACAACGCCTGGCAGACGCTGTTCGACGACGCGGGCGGCAAGATCGAGATCCTCTTTACCGACGTGGGCCATCTGCTGGGCAGCGCGTCCATCTCCATCCGCGTCACCGAGGCGGGCCGGGAACCGGAGGTCATCGTCTTTTCGGGCGACATCGGCAACATCAACCAGCCCCTCATCAAAGACCCCGCGATCCCGCCCCACGCCGACTATCTGGTGATGGAATCCACCTACGGCGACCGCAGCCACGGCCCGCGCCCCGACTACCTCGGCGAACTGACCGAGGTGCTGCAGACTACCTTCGACCGGGGCGGCAACGTGGTCATCCCCAGCTTTGCGGTGGGCCGTACCCAGGAACTGCTGTACTTTATCCGGCAGATCAAGGCCGAAGGCCGGGTCCGCGGGCATGACGGCTTCCCGGTCTTTGTGGACAGCCCCCTGGCCAGCAAATCCACCACCATCTTCCGCGAAAACTATATGGAATGCTACGACGCAGAAGCCCTGGCCCTGGTGCAGAGCGGGCAGAATCCGCTGTGGTTCCCCGACCTGCGCATCAGCGAGACCAAGGAGGAGTCCATCGCCATCAACAGCGATCCCACCCCCAAGGTCATCCTCTCGGCCTCCGGCATGTGCGACGCGGGCCGGATCCGCCACCACCTCAAATACAACCTCTGGCGGCCCGAATGTACGATCCTCTTCGTGGGCTTCCAGAGCCCCGGCACCCTGGGCAACGCCCTGCTGGGCGGCGCGCAGGAGGTCCGGCTTTTCGGTGACGAGATCCAGGTCAAGGCGTCCATCCACCAGCTCAGCGGCCTTTCGGGCCACGCCGACCAGGACGGGCTGGCCAACTGGCTCCACGCGTTTGACGAAAAGCCCAAGTTCGTCTTTGTCAACCATGGCGAAGACGCGGTGGCCGACCACTGGGCCCGCCGCCTGCGGGAAGAAGGCTACGAGGCCGAAGCGCCCTACAACGGCGCAGTCTGGATCGTCGGGGGCGGCCGCGCGGCCTGTGCCGAGCTGGGCAACACCCGCAAGATCGTCAAGACGCCGGGCGTGGCCACCGTGCGCCGCAGCGCCGCCTACGACCGCCTGGTCAACATGGGCAAGCGCCTGATGGTAGTCATCCAGCACAACCAGGGCGGGGCCAACAAGGACCTGGCCAAGTTCGCCAGCCAGATCGCCAGCCTGTGCGACAAATGGGACCGCTGACGCGCGCTGCGCGTTTTTCATCTTTCGTTCCAAGGAGGGAACGCACGCTTTGTGGCATCCGATCAAACATTATAAAACCATCCACCATCACAAGATGCTGGTCATGCGGTACTGTTTCCGCTGCGGGCTGTACTGGCAGGGGCTGACCCATGACCTGAGCAAGCTGGCGCCGGTAGAATTTCTGGCAGGCGCCCGGTACTGGCAGGGCAACTGCAGCCCCAACAACGCCCAACGTCAGGCGGAGGGCTACAGCGCCGCCTGGCTGCACCACAAGGGCCGCAACCGGCACCATCTGGAATACTGGATCGACTACACGCCCTCCGGCGACCATGCGCTGGGCGGTATGCGGATGCCCGCGCGGTATGTGGCGGAAATGGTCTGCGACCGTATCGCCGCCAGCAAGAACTATATGGGCGACCGCTATACCGACGCCAGCGCGTGGGAATACTACGACCGCGGCCGGGATCATCTGGTTTTACACCCCGAGACCCGGCGCGAACTGGAGGAATGCCTGCTGATCCTGCGGGACCGGGGCGAGGACGCCTGTTTCGCCCACATCCGCAAGGACCTGCTGGGCAAGCGCCGGTGAGCCTGCTGCAAGCGGGATGACGCGCACGCCTGCGGGCGCAGTGTCCGCCGATGGCGACGGTCAAAAGGATCAACAGTCTGTGCTGCCTGGCTGTACGCTTTGTACGCCAGGCGGTTTTTTTGCCAAAATTTCGGGCCCGGTGTAAGATTTTGCCCCGCCGGGCGGTCTGGATAGTCAGAAGCGCTTCTCAAAAGGAAAAAGCAAGGAGGAATCTGTGTGAAAGATCAGGACCTGATCCGCCTTTTGCAGAAGGACCCGGACAGCGGCCTGCAGGCGGCCCTGCGGGGCTACGGCCCGCTCATCAAGGCGGTGCTGGTGCGTATTCTGCCGCGGGACCCGCGGGATGTGGAGGAATGTATGGCCGATGTGCTCGTAGCCCTGTGGCGCTGCGCAGGGCAGCTGGAACGGCAGAAAACGCCGCTGCGCCCCTGGCTCATCGTCACGGCGCGGAACTGCGGCATCGACCGCTACCACAGCCTGCGCCGCCATGCGGCCCTGTCGCTGGATGCGGAACTGGGGCAGACCCTGGGGGAACTGGCGGAGTTCGACCGCGCGGCCTCCGACGCCGCCGATCTGGTGGGTGCGCTGGTGGCGGCCATGGACCCGCCGGACCGGGAGATCTTCCTGCGGAAATATTACCTGCTGGAAACGAGCAAAGAGATCGCCGCCGCGCTCGATATGAGCGAAGGCGCGGTGAATACACGGCTGAGCCGCGGCCGCGAGCGGCTGCGCCGCCAGCTGCAACAGAAAGGAGTCGGCAGCCATGCGTAACGATCGTTATGACCCGTCATTATTGCACGAACTGGACCGGTTGGACCTGCCCGGCGTGCCGTTGGACGAAGCGGAAGAAAAGAAGGTGCTGGCCCTGGCCCGGGGCCGCGCCAACGCCAAGCGCCCCCGCGCGGTCCCGCTGCTGCGCCGGGTGGGGCGCTGGGGCCGCAACGCGGCGGTGGCCGCCGCGGCCTGCGCGGTGCTGCTGGGCGGCGTGAACCTGGCCAGCCCTGCCCTGGCCGAAAGCCTGCCGGTGGTGGGGAACCTGTTCACCTGGATCAACCGCGACGCGGACGCCCGCCTGCGCAGCGAGCAGCTGAACCAGTACGCCGGCACGGTGGAACAGACCGCCGAGAGCGCCGAGGGCGCTTATACCGTGACCCTGGGCCAGATCTACCGGGACGAGGACTGGCTGCGCCTGAGCCTGCTGCTGACGGCGGCGGACGGCAGCCTGGACGGGTTCGATACCATCCGTGCCGATGCGGACGGCTCGATGCCTGCCGATACCCGGGACGCTTCCGGCACGCTGGTGCTGGGGGACGGCGGCGCCATCATGCAGGAGGGGCAGGGCTGGTTCACCCGGCGGCCGGACGGCAGCTTCGTCATGGGGCTGAACTACCCGCTGTTCCTGGATGAATGGACGCCCGAAGAACTGACCGGCCAGACCGTAACGCTGGGGCTGCATGGACTGGTCGCCTGCAATACCGAGATCGTGGCCCAGACCACCCACGAATGGGGCGGCGGCCTGACCCGGATGGAATACCATGACGAAACGCCGCTGGAAGGGGACTATACCCTGACCTTCACGATGCCCCCGCCGTCCACCGAGGGCGTGCGCAGCTATACGGGGCCCCAAGAGCAAAACGGCGTCACGCTGCACAGCCTGACCGCCACCCCCGCCGCCGCCAAGCTGGACATCCAGGTGCCCGCGGACGGCAGCATCCAACTTAAGCTGACCACCGAGGACGGTACCCTGCTCAAACAGGAACGGGGAGAGGGGGTATATGTGGATGAGAATGACCCCACCAGCGATGTCCGCTGGACCCACTACTTCGACACGGTGCCGGAGGACTGCCGCACGGTCACGGTGACGGTATACGACGTCACCGACTACGACGCCCCGGACGGTTACGAAATACTGGCCGAATTTACCGTGCCCCTGGCCTGAACCGGCCACGCCCTTTGCCCGCAGCCTGCACGGCTGCGGGCCTTTTGCGCGCAGCGGCCGGGGCGGTTGACAAAGGGCGCGGGCTGTGATTGAATAGTAGTACCGATACGAACAGGCGGAAGCGCCTGCTATTTTTAGAAGGTGGAAATATTATGGCAGAAGAAAAACGCAAACGCATCCTTTCGGGCATCCAGCCCACCGGCACGCCCACCCTGGGCAACTACATCGGCGCGGTGCGCAACTGGGCCCTGCTGCAGTCGGAGTACGACTGCCTGTATATGATCGCGGACCTTCACGCCCTGACGGTGCGCCAGGTACCGGCGGAACTGCGCCGCCGCACCCGGGAACTGGCCGCCCTGCTGCTGGCCGTGGGCATCGACCCCAAAAACCATGTGCTCTTTGTGCAGAGCCACGTGCCCGCCCACTGCGAACTGGCCTGGGTGCTGGCCTGCAACACCCAGTTCGGCGAACTGTCCCGCATGACCCAGTTCAAGGACAAGAGCGCCAAACACCCCGACAATGTCAACGGCGGCCTCTTCACCTACCCGGTGCTGATGGCGGCCGACATCCTGATCTACAACGCCGACCTGGTCCCCGTGGGTCAGGACCAGACCCAGCACCTGGAGATCGCCCGGGTCATCGCCAACCGTTTCAACGGCGTCTACGGCGAGACTTTCACCCTGCCCGAAGGCTACGTCCCGGCGGCGGGGGCCAAGATCATGTCCCTCTCCGAACCCACCAAAAAGATGAGCAAGTCCGACACCAACGCCAACTCCTTCGTGCTCATGACCGACGACCGGGACGCCATCGTGCGCAAGTTCAAGCGCGCCGTGACTGACTCCGACGGGCAGGTGCGCTTTGACCGGGAGAACAAGCCCGGCGTCTCCAACCTGATGGCCATTTATTCGACCTTCACCGGCCGGACCATGGAAGAGATCGAGGCGGAGTTTGCGGGCAAAGGTTACGGCGACTTCAAGCTGGCGGTGGCCGAAGTGACCGCCGACGCCCTGGCCCCCGTGCAGGCGGAGTATGGGCGCATCCTGGCCGACAAGGCGTATGTGGACGAAGTCCTCAAGGACGGCGCCGCCCGTGCCGCCCGCCTTGCGAACCGCACGGTGAGCAAAGTCTACCGCAAGGTGGGCCTGCTGCAGCTGGACCGCTGAGTGCGGCGCCAAACGCTTGACAAATTCGGCGTTACACCCTATAATATAGAAATTAGTGCGGCTCATTTGCGGGCCGCACAACTTTTACTATCGCAGAATTGCGTATACGTTAGGAGAGTCGAGCATGGCTAAAGAAGTCGTCGTTACCCGTGAGGGATACCAGAAACTGGAGCAGGACCTGGAAGAACTGCGCACCGTCAAACGCAAGGAAGTGGCGGATAAGATCAAGGTCGCCCGCGGTTACGGGGACCTGAGTGAAAACGCCGAGTATGACGCCGCCAAAGAGGAGCAGGCCATTGTCGAGGCCCGCATCGCGGACCTGGAAGCTACGCTGAAGGTCGCGCGTATCATTGACGACAGTGAACTGTCCAACGATACGGTCTCTATCGGTATGCGCGTAAAGATCCTGGCCGAAGGGGACGACCCCGAGGACGCCGAGGAGTACGACATCACCGGTTCCACCGAGGCGGACATGGACCTCAACCGCATCAGCGACGAAAGCCCGGTGGGCGCCGCGCTGATCGGCCACAAAGCCGGTGACGAAGTGGACGTCACCCTGCCCAACGGCAATGTCATCGTGTACAAGGTGCTGGCCGTTTCGCGCTCGAAGTAAAAAGGTCGGGGGTGGGGCTGTACCCGCCCCCGTTTGACTGTAAACAGAAAGGACGATGGTAGTATGGAGCACAATCAGCCCCAGACCGAGCAGGATCTGACCCAGCAGGCGGCCGTCCGCCGCCAGAAGCTGGCCGACCTGCGCGCCGCCGGTCAGGACCCCTTTGTCAACACCAAATACCCCCAGGACGCCTACTCCGCCGACCTCAAGGCCGAGTTCGCCGGCCTGCCCGCCGAGGCGGAGACCGGCAAAACCGTCACGCTGGCGGGCCGCATGATGTCCAAGCGCGTCATGGGCAAGGCCAGCTTCGCCCACCTGCGCGACCAGAAGGGCGATATCCAGATCTTTGTCAAGCGCGACCTGCTGGGCGACGAAGCCTACGCCGCCTTCAAAAAGCTGGACATCGGCGACATCATCGGCTGCAAGGGCGAAGTGTTCCGTACCAAAATGGGCGAGATCTCGGTGCGTGTCACCGAACTGACGCTGCTGGCCAAGAGCCTGCTGCCGCTGCCGGAGAAGTTCCACGGCCTGACCGACCGGGAAGCCCGCTACCGTCAGCGCTATGTGGATCTGATCGTCAACCCTGACGTGAAACAGACCTTCGTCAAGCGCAGCGCCATTCTGCGGGAACTGCGCAGCTACCTGGACGGCAAGGGCTTCCTGGAAGTGGAGACCCCCATCCTGACGCCCTTTGAGATCGGCGCCGCGGCGCGGCCTTTCATCACGCACCACAACACGCTGGATATGGACATGGTGCTGCGCATCGAGACCGAACTCTACCTCAAGCGCCTGATCGTGGGCGGCATCGACCGCGTGTACGAGGTGGGCCGCATCTTCCGCAACGAGGGCATGGACCCCAAGCACAACCCGGAGTTCACCACCATCGAACTTTACCAGGCTTATACCGATTACTACGGTATGATGGACTTGGTGGAGGACATGATGAAAACGGTGGCGCAGAATGTCTGCGGCACCCTGCAGATCCCCTATCAGGGCCAGACCATCGACCTCTCCCACTGGGAGCGCATGACGATGGTGGAAGCCGTCAGAAAATATTCCGGCGTGGATTTCGACGCGGTCCAGACCGACGCCGAGGCCGTCGCGCTGGCCCATGAGCATAAGGTGGAACTGCCCGAGATCCCGACGAAGGGCGCGATCCTGGCGGAGTTCTTCGACGCATACGTGGAGGAAAAGCTGATCCAGCCCACTTTCATCTACGATTACCCCGTGGAGGTCAGCCCGCTGGCCAAGCGCAAGCCCCACGACCCGATGTTCACCGAACGGTTCGAGTATTTCATCAACGCCACCGAGTTCGGCAACGCGTTCAGCGAACTGAACGATCCCATCGACCAGAAAGGCCGCTTTGAGCGCCAGGTGGCCGAGCGCAAGCAGCTTGACCCCGCCAGCAAGGCCCAGGTGGACTACGACTATGTCACGGCGCTGGAGTACGGCCTGCCCCCCACGGGCGGACTGGGCTTCGGCGTGGACCGTCTGGTCATGCTGCTGACCGACTCGGCTTCCATCCGCGACGTGCTGCTGTTCCCCACGATGAAGCCGCTGGACTAAAATTCCACAATATATAGTGTCTGACGAAACCAGACGGCACAAGATGTAGTAAAAAGGGCTTACAACTACAACTTTTCTACAACTTTTGCTTGAAATCAGACGGCATCAGACGGGCCAAAATGAAGGGCAAATCCGTGTTTTTTATGCGGATTTGCCCTTTTTTGCAATTTTCACATTAGC